>NZ_JBGWAB010000001.1:0-200299 GCF_041862025.1 Streptomyces sp. AB3(2024) | reverse complement strand
CCCCCCCCCCCCCCCCCCCCCCCCCCCCCCCCCCCCCCCCCCCCCCCCCCCCCCCCCCCCCCCCCCCCCCCCCCCCCCCCCCCCCCCCCCCCCCCCCCCCCCCCCCCGGGCTCCGGTCAGTCCTCCCGCGTGTAGTACCGGTAGAAGGCGGCGAGTCCGACGCCCGCGCCGACGACGAGGCCGACGGTGGTGGAGCGGAGCACCGAGGCGTCGGTGAGGCTGTGCAGGTAGCCGGTGGCCACGCCCGCGAAGGCGCCGTAGGCGGTGGCGTGCAGCTCCCGCATCAGACGCGGACCGAACTCGTGGAGGGCGAACATGACGGCGGCGAACAACACGCCGCACAGGATCCCGAAGAAGACGTTGCCCACCGTCACCGGGCCCGTGTCGCGCTCGATCTGGGCCGCCCAGACCCCGTACACGAGGCCGAGCAGCAGCGCACGGATCAGGGCGTTCCTGCTGCTGTGGTCCACGTTCACCGATGTCGTGGGGCGCTGCCTCCGGGACACGGTGGGTGCCGCATGTGCCATGGCGGGGCTCCTCTCTTCCATCATCCAGGGCACACCCGGCGTCCCGGCGCGGCAAGTGGATCACTCGTCCGGGTGGCCCGGTCCCACCCCGCCGGACGCCCGTCGCACCACCCGGACGCCCGCACCGCACGGGGACCGCCGCGGACCCGGCCGCCACCGGCACCGCCGCGTCCACCCGGACGCAGCAACAGGGGTGGCGCCGCCCACCGCCCGGGGCATTCCCTGGTGACGTGCGCACCTACCTGTCGGCGGCCCTCGTCGTGCTCGTGGCCCTCCTCGTGCCCGCGAGCGCGGTCGCCTACTGGGCCGACCGGGAGCTGGGGAACGCCGACCGCTACACCGCCGCCATGGCCCCGCTCGCCGAGGATCCGGCCGTCCGGGGCGTGGTCGTCACCCAGGCCACCCGCGCCCTCTCCGGACAGATCGACGCGGGCCCCTTCCAGGGCGGGGTCGACGCCCTGATCGGCGAGGCCCTGCGCTCCTTCGCCGGGACCCCGGCCTACCGCACGGCCTGGGACGCCGCCAACCGCGCCGCGCACACCGCCTTCCTCGCCGCCCTCGACTCCGGCCGCGGGGACGCCGTCACCATCGACCTCGCGCCGGTGCTCGCCCAGGTCAGGGGGGAACTGATCGCCGACGGGGTGCCCTTCGCCGACCGCATCCCGGAAACCCACCTGACCGTGAAGGTCATGGAGTACGACAACCTCGGCGCGCTCCGGAAGGGGTTCCGCGTGCTCCAGATCGCCGGTGTCTGGCTCCCCCTGCTGACCCTGTGCCTGGCCGTCGCGGCCGTCGCCGTCGCCGTCCACCGCCGGCGCGCCGTCCTGGCCACCGGTCTCGGACTGGCCGCGGGGGCCGTACTGCTGTGGACCGCGGTGGTCCTGTGCCGCCGCCTCACCCTCGACGACCTGCCCGCCGACGTCGACCGGGCCGCCGCCGGAGCGGTGTACGACGCGCTCACCGCGTTCCTGCGGACCACCGCCTGGGTGGTCCTCGCCGTCGGGCTGGCGGCGGCCCTGGCCGCCTGGCTGGCCGGACGGCTGCGCCGCACCCCATAAGCTCGGTACGTACACACCCATACTCCGCAGAACTCCCCAGAAGAACCGATTCGCGAGTGGCGACACGGAAGCGGAATGACCACCGAACGACGCACCGAGCACATACCGTCCGGGCGGCTGCGGCCGAATCCACTGGCGCCCCCCGCCTGGCTGCTCGCCGGACTGCGGCCGAGCCGCGCGCCCGTCCCCTGGGCGGCGGCCGTCCGCGCCGGGATCGCGCTGGCCACCCCGCTCGCCGTCGGCTTCGCCCTGGACGAGCCCGAGTACGGCGCCCTCGTCTCCATGGGCGCCCTCTCCGGGGTCATCGGCGACACCGCCGACGCGTACCGGATGCGGATCCTGAACATCGCCGTCCCGCAGTTCTTCGGAGCCGTCGGCGTCGCCGCCGGCACCCTCGTCTACGGCCACGGCTGGCTCGCCGTCGGCGTCCTCACCCTGATCGCCCTCGTCTCCGGGATGATCTCCTCGATCGGCACCGTCGCCTCCGTGTCCGGACTGCTGCTCCTGCTCAACGCGGTCGTCGGGGCCGGCCTGCCGATGCCCGAACCCTGGTGGACCGCCCCGCTGCTGCTCAGCGCCGGCGGCCTGTTCGTGCTCGCCCTGAGCCTGCTGGGCTGGCCACTGCGCGGCCGGCTGCCCGAACGGACCGCCGTCGCGTCCGCCTACCGGGCCCTCGCCGACAGCCTGGAGGCCGCGGACGGACCCGCGTACGAGGAACGCCGCCACCGGCTCACCCAGGCCCTGAACCACGCCTACGACCTCGTCCTGGGCCGCCGGGCCCGGGTGCACGGCCGCAGCCCCTCGCTGGTGCGGCTGCAAGCCCAGCTGAACGCCCTGATCCCGCTGGTCGAAGCCGCGCCCGCCGTCCACCTGCGCGGCCGGCCCCTGGCGCCCGCGATCCCGGCGACCGTACGGGACCTCGCGCGGGCCGTCGAGGAGGGCCGCCCCGGCGCCCCCGTACCGGACCTGCCGGCCCCGCGGACCCCCTCCGAGCGGGCCCTCGACTCCGCGCTGGCCTACGCCGCGACCACCGTGCGATCCCCCGGACCGGAGCCGTACGACATCGACGACCGGCTCGGCCGGCCCGCCGCCCTGCGGATCAGGGCCCGGCGGGCGGTGCGCGACACGATGCTGTCCGGGGCCTCCTGGCGGTACGGGCTGCGCCTCGCCCTGTGCATCGGGCTCGCGCAGTCCCTCGTCTCCCTGATCGAGGTGGAGCGGTCCTACTGGGTCGCCCTGACCGTCACCTTCGTCCTCAAACCGGACTTCGGCTCCGTCTTCTCCCGCGCCGTGCTGCGCGCCCTGGGCACCGCCGGCGGGCTGGTCCTGTCGGCCGCCGTCCTCGCCGAGGTACCGCGCGGCTGGTGGGACGTACCGGTCATGGCGCTGCTGGCCATGCTGATCCCGGTGTTCTCCACCAAGGGGTACGCCTTCCAGACCGCGGCCATCACCCCGGTGATCCTGCTGCTCTCGGACCTCCTCAACCACCAGGGCTTCGACCTGATCCGGCCGCGCCTGATCGACAGCCTCATCGGCTGCGCCATCGCCCTCGTCGCCGGCTACCTCCTGTGGCCCGAGAGCTGGCACACCCGCATCGGCGACCGGCTCGCCGACGCCGTGGACGACGCGGCCGGCTACGTGGAGCGGGCCTTCGCCCCCTTCGCGGACGACGCCGCCCAGCGGGCCGCCCGGCTGACCCGGCAGAAGGCCCGCCGCCGTATCTACCGGGACCTCTCCGACGTGCGCAGCGAGTTCCAGCGGGCCCTGACCGAACCCCCGCCCACCGGCCCCCGGGCCGCCGCGTGGTGGCCGCTGGTGGTGGCGGTGGAGCGGATCGTGGACGCGACGACGGCGGCCCGGGTCCGGGTCAACCACGGAGCCCCTCCCCCCGGCGCCGAGGAGGTTGCGGCCCTCAGGGACGAGCTGCACGGCCTGGCGCGCGGGGTGCGCAGCAGCGCGACCCTCAAGGAGGTCCGCGTCCGGCCCCTCCCGCCGGAGGCCCGGGACTCCGTCCTCGCCCCGGTCCACCAGGAGGTCGCGGCGGCCCGCGCGATCGCCCAGCCGGACCGTTGACCCCCGGCGGCGGCCCGGCGCGCCTCCCGGACGCCGCGGTCCCCCGAACGGCGCACGGGCCGGGCCCGGACGGGCGCCGCGGGGGAGCATCGGAGCATGCACCGGGTCCCGGCCGTGATGGTCCTCGCCGCCGTCCTGGCGGGCACGGCGGGGTGCGCCGACGTGGAGGGGATCAAGAGCGAGGGCGACCTCGGCACCGTGCACGCCCCGAAGACCCTGTGGAAGGACATCCGCCCCGAGCCGCCCGCCAAGGGGGAGCAGCCGGGCGCGGCCGCCACGGTGCCGGGACTCCCCAGGGCGCCGGCGCTGACGATGCGCGGGGTCGACGCGCTGGCCGTCGTACGCGCCGACATCACCTCCGCCACCGCCGAGGACGGCGGGACGGGCCGCCTCGTCGACCCGCGCGCGGCGCGCCGGCTCGCGCTGTGCACACGGGCCGCGAACGGCGGGCCCGACTGCCCGGTGCGCCCCGGCGTCCTGCACGACCTGACGGGTGACGGCCGCGAGGAGCTGATCACGGCCCTGGACGTGGACGGCCGGCTCAGCGAACTGCGCGTCTACACCGTCCGGGACGACGGCCGGATCGCCCGGATCCTGGCCCGGCGCGGGGTACTGGAGGGCGTCGAGGTGGCCGCCGGGCACCTGGCGATCCGCGAGCCGACCTCGAACCCGAGGTACACCTCGGTCTCCGACTACGTCTGGGACGACGGGACGCGCAGCATGAGCCTGTCGCAGCTCACCCTCGACGAGTGCGCGTCCCTCACGGACGTCCCGCTGCCCGGGACCCGGTCGCGATGCGCGCGCTGAGCAGCCTGCGCTGGAAGATCGCCCTCACCACCACGACGGTGTGCTGCCTGGTCGCCGCCGCGCTGGGGATCCTCGTGCACAACGTGGTCGCCCGGCAGATCGTCGGCGAGGTCCGCAAGGAGGCGGCCCGGGACCTCGACCACGCCCTCGGCCACTACGAGTACGGGACGGCGCACGGCGACGTCAACGCCGCCCTGGACCCGCCCGACCTGCCCGCCCCGCTGCGCGAGCTCGTCGCGCGCGGCCGGACCGGCAGCATGGTCGGCACCCACGGGGGCGAACCCGTCATGTGGGCGGCCGGACCCGCCGACCGCGCAGCCCTCGCGGTCTGGATCCCGTACGGGAACACGCGCGGGCGGCTGCGGCACATCGACACCGCGATCCTGGCCTCCGCGGCGCTCGCGGCCGGGGTCGTGGCACTGGCCGGCCTCTTCCTCGCCGACCGGATCAGCAGACGGCTCGCCACCACGGCCGCCGTGGCCCGCCGGATCAGCGCCGGGGACCTGGACGCCCGGGTGGACTTCCCGGCCGACGGGGGCCGGGACACCGGCGCGGGCGCCGCCCCGGACGCGGACCCGGACGGAAGCCGGCCGCGCCGCTACCGCGACGAGGTACGCGACGTCGCGCACGCCCTGGACACCATGGCGGCCTCGCTCCAGGAACGGCTGGAGGCGGAGAAACGGTTCACGGCGGACGTGGCCCACGAGCTGCGCACCCCGCTGACGGGATCGCTGGCGGCGGCCGCTCTGCTGCCCGAGGGCCGCCCGAAGGAGATGATCAACGACCGGCTCAGGGCCCTGCACCTGCTCACCGAGGACCTGTTGGAGATCTCCCGGCTCGATTCGGGCGTGGAACGGGCCGACCTGTCCTGGGTGGAACTGGGCCGGGCCGTGGAGCGGGCCGTCGCCGGGACCCGGCTGCCCGCCGAGGTCCGGGTGATCCGGGACGCGGCGGTGCTCACCGACCGGAGGCGCCTGGACCGGATCCTGGCCAACCTGCTGGTCAACGCCCACAAGCACGGCCGGCCACCGGTCGAGGTGACGGTGGTGGGGCCGGTCGTGGCGATCCGCGACCACGGTCCGGGCTACCCGGCCGAACTGATCGAGCAGGGCCCGAAGCGCTTCCGGACCGGGGACGGCGGCCGGGGCCACGGGCTGGGCCTGACCATCGTGGTGGGCCAGGCCGCGGTCCTGGAGATCGTCCTGGGGTTCGCCAACGCCCCGGACGGGGGCGCGCTGACGACCCTGCGCCTGCCGGTGGGGCGGCTGCCGGAGGCCGGTTGACCGCGGCGCGGTCGACCGGCCCCGTCCACCGGGCGGATCAGACGCCGATGTTCTTGCCGTCCTTGCGCCAGACCGACACGACCGCCGGGCGGACGATCCTGCCGGGACCGTCGGGCCACACCGACTGCGGCTTCTCGACGGACGCGCCGTCGATCTCGCCCGGGTGCTGCACCGCGACCAGGACGCGCTTGTCCTGGACCAGCGGACCGCAGGTCTCGGCGCCGCGCGGCACGGTCAGGAACTGCTTCAGCTCACCGCGGCGCTCGCCGGCGGTGGCGACGCCGAACAGGCCGTCGTGCGAGCCGAGCTGGTTGCCGTCCGTGGAGATCCACAGGTTGCCGTGCGGGTCGAAGGTCACGTTGTCCGGGCAGGAGATCGGGCTGACCTTGTCCTTCGGGAAGCCGGCGAAGTAGGTCGACGCGTCGTTCGGGTCGCCGGCGACCAGGAACAGGCGCCAGGCGAAGCCGTCGCCCGCCGGGTCGTCGAAGTTCTCGGCGAGCTCCAGGATCTGGCCGTGCTTGTTCAGGTTGCGCGGGTTGGCCTCGTCCGCGCCGGCCTTGCCGGCCTTGCCGCGGTCGGTGTTGTTGGTCAGCACCACGTAGACGCGGCCGGTGCGCGGGCTCGGTTCGATGTCCTCGGGGCGGTCCATCTTGGTGGCGCCGACCTTGTCACCGGCCTGGCGGGTGAAGACGAACACCTCCTCGGCGGTCATGCCCTCGACGTGCGAGACGTTGCCGGAGGCGGAGGCGGTGGCCAGCTTGATCCAGACGCCGGAGCCGTCGAACCGGCCGTCGGCGGGGAGCTTGCCGGAGCCGTCGACCTCGGCGGCCGGGGAGTCGCCGGTCAGCTTGGCGACGTAGAGGGTGCCCTCGTCGAGCAGCGTGAGGTTGTGCTCCTTCGCCGCGCGGCTGTCGCCCGTCTTCATCTGCTTGCTCGACACGAACTTGTAGAAGTAGTCGAAGCGCTCGTCGTCGCCCATGTAGACGACGGGACGGCCGTCCTCGGTCAGCCGGGGCTGGGCGCCCTCGTGCTTGAAGCGGCCCAGCGCGGTGCGCTTGCGCGGGACGGAGTTCGGGTCGTACGGGTCGAGCTCGACGACCCAGCCGAAGCGGTGGGACTCGTTGGGCTCCTGGAGGCAGTCGAAGCGCTTGTCGAACCGCTCCCACTTGCGCTCGGTGGCGCCGGTGCTCACGCCGTACCGCTTGAGGCGGGCCGCCTCGGCCGGGTCGGTGACCTGGCCGGCGTTGGCGAAGTACTGGTTGAAGTTCTCCTCGCCGTGGAGGGTGGTGCCCCACGGGGTGGTGCCGCCCGAGCAGTTGTTCAGCGTGCCGAGGACCTTGGTGCCGGTCGGGTCGACGGAGGTCTTCAGCAGCGCGCTGCCCGCGGCCGGGCCGGTGAGGCGGAACTCGCTGGTGGCGGTGAGCCGGCGGTTGAGCCGGTGGCGGTTCACCGCGGTCAGCTTGCCGGAGCGGTGGTCCTCCTGGACGACGACGACGCCGAGGCCGTGCGCGGCCCACGCGATCTCGACCTGCTCGCGGGTCGGGTTGGCCGGGTCGTAGCCCTTGAACATGAGGTTCTCGTCGGTGTACTCGTGGTTGGCCACGAGCAGCTGCTGGCGCTCGTAGCCGCCGCCGAGCGGGAGCAGGCTCAGGAAGTCGTTGTTGTAACCGAATTGACCGGCCTGGGCGGCTGCGGTCTGCTTATCCGGATTGAACCCCGGGGCGCCCTTGACGATCGGGTCGCCCCAGCGGATGACCACGTTCTGGTCGTGGCCCTCGGGGACGGTCACCCGGTCGTCGGTGTTCGGCGGGACGGCCTTGAAGCGCAGGCCGCGGGCGGCCTCGCCGGAACCGGCCTTGGGGTCGGCGGAGGGAGCCGCCTCGGCGGACTGGCCACCGCCCGCCCCGAGGGTGACGGCGGTGCCGGCGGCGGTGGCGACGGTCACGACCGCCGCGGAGCGCAGCATCGAGCGGCGGGAGTAGGCGCGGGCGATGACGTCGCCGACGTACTCGTTGTCACTGGTGTTGGGCACCTCGTGGAAGCAGGCGTCGCCACAGCGGTAGCGGCAGGTGAGAGCGGAACGGCCGCTACCGTGCGGGTTGCCGATGAGCGGCAGGAGCTTGCGCACGAGGTGTCCTCCGGTGGGTGCACGACGCCGACGACGTGTCGGGACGAATCAGCGGCGACGCTAGGCGCGGGTTGCGCCGATGCGGCGGCGCGGGAGTGAACGCCGAATGAACCCGGCACGGCGGAGGGGCAGTTCGGGTGGAGGCCGCTGTTCCCTGGTTGGCTGGGCGCCACGAAAGGCGCCCCTGCCGAAGTTCCAGCCAAGGGGCCGATAACCTTACGTGTCCACTCTGGGCAGGGATCAACCGCGCAGCACGGACAAATGACGCACGCACTCATGCGAAAGGCCTGGCCCATGGGTATTCGGAGCTTGTTGCGCAAGGTGTTCGGACGGTCGGCCGAGCCGGTTCCGGAGACGTCGGATTCCACTGCTTCGGCGGCGGTGCCCAGCCAGGCGGAACGCAACCCCCTGGACGCGGCCGCCGATCTGGTGGCGGCCTCCTTCGACAACCCCACCGTCCCGCCGCAGTCCGCACCGCGCGACCGCGAGCCGGGCACGTTGCTGACCGCCCCGGCGCAGACGACGGACCCCACGGTCCCGGAGGCCCGGCGCCCTTCGCCTCCGGCGCTTCCCGAAACCCCCTCCCAGGCCGCTCCGGCAAAGCCGGCCCCGGCCGCACCGGCACGGCCCGGCCCGGACCCGGCCGAGGCCGAGCCCGCCGCCGGTGCGGACACCCCCGCGCCGGAGGCCGTGACCGAGGCCCCCGAAGCCGCCGTCACCGCCGAGCCGGAGGCCGAAGCGGCCGGGCCCGAGGCCCTCGCCACCCAGGCGGAGCCCGAGCCCACCCCGGCGCAGCCGGACACCAAGGCCACCGAGGCGGAGGCCGTGACGGCCGAAGCCGAGCCCGCCATCGCCGCCGAGCCGGAAGCCGAAGCCACCGCCACCCCGGCGCAGCCCGAGGCCGCCGAGCCCACCGCGGAGACGCTGCCCGAGGCCCCGGCCGAAGCGGCCGAGCCCGTCGCCGCCGAGCCGGAGCCCGAGGCCGCCCCGGTCGAGGCCGCCACCGCCCCGGCACAGCCGGAGACCGAGACCACCGAGCCGGAGGCCGTGACGGCCAAGGTCGAGGAGGTCGAGGAGGTCGAGGTCACCACGGAGGCCCCGGCCGAAGCGGCCCGGCCCGAGCCCGTCGCCGCCGACGCGGAGCCCGAGGCCACCGGCACCGCCGAGCCGGAGGCCGGAGCGGCCGAGCCGCAGGGCGTCGCCGCCCAGGCGGAGCCCGAGGCCACCCCGGTCGAGGCCCCCACCGCCCCGGCACAGCCGGAGACCGAGGCCACCGAAGCGGAGGCCGTGACGGCCGAAGCCGAGCCCACCGCGGAGACGCTGCCCGAGGCCCCGGCCGAAACGGCCGAGCCGGAAGCCGTCGCCGCCGAGGCGGAGCCCGAGGCCACCCCGGCCCAGCCGGAAGCCGAGGCCACCGAGGCGGAGCCGGAGCCCGCCGCCGCGGAGCCCGAGGCCGAGCCCGTCGCCGCCGACGCGGAGCCCGAGGCCACCGGCACCGCCGAGCCGGAGGCCGGAGCGGCCGAGCCGGAAGCCGTCGCCGAGGCCCCCGCGCCGCAGGCAGAGGCGGAGCCCGAGGCCGGCGAGCCGGAGCCGGAGGCGGAGCCCCAGGGACCCGCCATCGCCGCGGCAGCGGTACGGCGGCGGGCGCCCGAGGTGGCGGCCGCGTACAAGGCCGCCGGCCAGGTGCTGCGCACCAAGGGCAAGGCCGGGGCCCGCGCGAGGGTGTACCTGGTCCTCGACCGCTCCGGTTCCATGCGCGGCTTCTACAAGGACGGCAGCGCCCAGCACCTCGCCGACCACGCCCTGGCCCTGGCCGCGCACCTCGACGAGGAGGCCACCGTCCACACGGTGTTCTTCTCCACCGAGCTCGACGGCACCGCCGAGCTGACCCTCGACGCCCACGACGCCGCCTGGGTCGAGGCCCGCCACGCCGAACTCGGCCGGATGGGCCGCACCAGCTACCACGTGGCCGTGGAAGCCGTCCTGGAGCGCTACCGCAAGGACGGCGGCACCGGCCCCGCCCTGGTCGTCTTCCAGACGGACGGCGCGCCCGACAGCCGTCAGCCCGCCCGGCAGGCGATCGTCGACGCCGCCGCCACCGCCCCCGAGGTCCACTGGCAGTTCGTCGCGTTCGGCGACCACGACAACAAGGCCTTCGACTTCCTGCGCAAGCTGGACGCCGACAACGCCGGCTTCTTCCACGCCGGCCCGGCCCCCGCCGAGCTCGCCCCGGCCGCTCTCCTCAAGGGCCTGCTCCAGCGGTTCTGATCACCGCGGCACGAAGAAGGCGGCGCCCCCTCCCGGTCCGGGAGGGGGCGCCGCCTTCGTACGTGCGGGCCCGGGGGCCTACGGGCCTACCGGCCTCAGCCGCGCGGCGAACCGGCGTCCGGGGCGACCGCGTCGGAGACGGGCCGCTCCGAGGCCGCGGCCTTGGTCTCGACCGGCTTGCGCAGCGCGATGTTCAGCTCGCGCAGGCGGGCCTCCTCCAGCACCGTCGGCGCGCCCATCATCAGGTCCTGGGCGTTGCCGTTCAGCGGGAAGGCGATGGTCTCGCGGATGTTCGGCTCGTCGGCCAGCAGCATCACGATGCGGTCCACGCCCGGGGCGATGCCACCGTGCGGCGGGGCGCCGAGGCGGAACGCGCGCAGCATGCCGGCGAACTCGCGCTCGACGGTCTCGGCCTCGTAACCGGCGATCTCGAAGGCCTTCAGCATGACCTCGGGCTCGTGGTTGCGGATGGCGCCGGACGACAGCTCGATGCCGTTGCAGACGATGTCGTACTGCCAGGCCAGGATGTCGAGCGGGTCCTTCTCCTCCAGGTCCTTCATGCCGCCCTGCGGCATGGAGAACGGGTTGTGGGAGAAGTCGATCTTGCCGGTCTCCTCGTCCTTCTCGTACATCGGGAAGTCGACGATCCAGCAGAAGCGGAAGACGTTCTCCTCGAACTGGCCCGCCCGCTTGGCCGCCTCGACGCGCACGCCCGACATGATCTTGGAGACCTCGTCGAACTCGCCCGCGCCGAAGAACACCGCGTGCCCGGCCGCCAGGCCCAGACGCTCGGTGAGGACCTTGACGTTCTCCTCGGTGAGGAACTTGGCGATCGGGCCGGTCAGCGCGCCGTCCTCGCCCACGCGGACCCAGGCCAGGCCCTTGGCGCCCAGCGAGATCGCGTACTCGCCGAGGCCGTCGAAGAACTTGCGCGGCTGCGCGGCGGTGTCCGGGACGGCGAGCGCGCGCACGTGCTTGCCGGCGAACGCCTTGAACTCCGAGCCCTCGAACACGTCGGTGATGTCGACGAGCTCCAGCTTGGCGCGCAGGTCGGGCTTGTCGTTGCCGTACTTCAGCATCGACTCGCGGAACGGGATCCGCGGGAACGGCGAGGTGACCTCGCGGCCCTTGCCGAACTCCGTGAAGATCTCCGTCATCAGGCGCTCGATCGGCTGGAAGACGTCCTCCTGCTCGACGAACGACATCTCGACGTCGAGCTGGTAGAACTCGCCCGGCGAACGGTCTGCGCGGGCGTCCTCGTCGCGGAAGCAGGGGGCGATCTGGAAGTACCGGTCGAAGCCGGAGATCATCAGCAGCTGCTTGAACTGCTGCGGCGCCTGCGGCAGCGCGTAGAACTTGCCCGGGTTCAGACGGGACGGGACGACGAAGTCACGGGCGCCCTCGGGGGAGGTCGCGGTGAGGATCGGGGTCGCCATCTCGTTGAAGCCGAGGGCCACCATCTTCGAGCGGATCGACGCGATGACGGCCGAGCGCAGCATGATGTTGCGGTGCATGCGCTCGCGGCGCAGGTCGAGGAAGCGGTACTCCAGACGCCGCTCCTCGTTCACCCCGTCGTCGGTGTTGATCGTGAAGGGCAGCGGGGCGGCGGCGCCGAGCACCTCGACCTCGACGGCCTCGATCTCGATCTCGCCGGTCGGCAGCTCCGGGTTGACGTTGTCGGCGCCACGGGAGACGACCTTGCCGTCGACCCGCACGACCGTCTCCTTGGACAGCTTGTCCAGGACGGCGGCGGCGGCGGTGCCGGGGCGGGCGACGAGCTGCGTGATGCCGTAGTGGTCACGCAGATCGATGAAGAGGATGCCGCCCAGGTCTCGACGATTGTGCAGCCAGCCGCTCAGCCGGACGTCGGAGGCGACGTCGGAGGCACGGAGCTCGCCGCACGTGTGGGACCTGTACCGATGCATCAGTCATCCAGTTCTACGCGATACCAGGGTGGATTCAACCGTCCCAAGGTTACCGTCCGGGCGGGGCGCCCGGCGGGCGCGCCCGTGCCGGGGCCCGTACCGCGCCCCTGCCGCGCCCGTACAGGGGGATGAACAGGCGGTCCGACGGGATGACCTGTAAAGATGGCCGGGTGCGCACCGAGGACGTCCTGGCAGCCATCGCGACCGGTCTGTGGCGATGGGACAACGCCTCCGGGACGGTCACCCTCGACGGCGAGGCCGCCCGGCTGCTCGGCCTGCCCGCGGAGCCCGCCGTCCTGCCGGAGGCCGCCGCCCGCTCCCGCTTCCACCCGGTGGACTGGAACGAGATCAACGGCATCGTGAACCTCGCCGTCGCCGAGGGCACCCTCGCCGAGGCCCGGCTGCGGGTCATGGACGAGGACGGGCGCGTTCTGCGCACCGTGCGCAGCCGTTCCAAGCCGCTGCTGAACGTGACGGCCGAGGGCCGCGTCGACTACGAGCTGATCGGCACCATCCAGGAGATCGCCGAACCGCAGCCGGGCACCACCGCGGCGCACACCCCGATCACCGGCGACTGGCGGCGCTCCCGCGAGGCCTTCCTGCTGGACGCGGGCCGGGCGCTGGCCGAGGCCCGCTCCACGGCGGAGGTGCTGCGGGTGGCGGCCTCGCTGTCCATGCCGGGCTTCAACCCGGACGGGCTGGCCGTCTTCGGGGTGGCGGGCGACCGGCTGTCGATCATCGGGCACCACGGGCACGGCGCCGGTGACGAGAGCCCCTTCACCGACATGCCGCTGGACACCGACTACCCGGCCGCGGAGGTCGTCCGGGGCGGCCGGGCGATCTACCTGCCCAGCCCGGAGGACTACCTGCGGCGCTTCCCGGTCACCTGGCCGCTCGCCCGGCGCTTCGGACGCGAATCCTGGGCCTTCCTGCCGCTGATCGTGGCCGGACGGACCATGGGGGCCTGGATGGCCGCCTTCAAGCACCCGGTGTCCTTCTCGCCCGACGAGCGCTCCGTGCTGACGACGGTGGCCCGGATGCTGGCCCAGGCCCTCCAGCGGGCCGGAGTGGCCGAGTCCGAGCGGGAACTCACCACCGGGCTCCAGCGGTCGATGATGCCGCAGCTGGGACCGGAGATCCCCGGCATGACCCTCGCGGCCCGCTACGTCCCCACCGGCGGCGGCCTCCAGGTCGGCGGCGACTGGTACGACGTGATCCCGCTGCCCTCGGGCCGGTTCGCGCTGGTCATCGGCGACGTCCAGGGCCACGACGTACGGGCGGCCGGCCTGATGGGCCAGCTGCGGATCGCCGTGCGCGCCTACGCCTCCGAGGGCCACCGCCCCGACGCGGTCCTCTCGCGGGCCTCCCGCTTCCTGTCCGGGCTCTGCTCCTCCCAGGAGTCGGACCCGGCCGAGGGCCCCGACTACCAGAGCCCGCGCTTCGCGACCTGCCTCTACGTGGAGTGCGACCCCGAGACGGGCCTGCTGGAGGTGGCCCGCGCCGGGCACCCCGACCCGGCGATCCGGATGGCGGACGGCACCGTCCTGATGCGGCCCACCGCGGGCGGCCTGCCGCTCGGGATCATCCCCGACACCGACTACCCCACCACCCGGTTCCCCCTGGAACCCGGCGAGACGATGATGCTCTGCACCGACGGGCTCATCGAGACCGGCGGGCACGACCTGGACACCGGCTGGGCGCGACTGCGGGCCATCCTGGAGTCCGGGACGCACGACACGGAGAGCCTGGAGAAGCTGGCCGACCTGCTGGTGCAGGCCGTGCACGGGCCCTCCTCGCACCACACCACCGGGCCGCTGGCCGACCGCCGCGAGGACGACATAGCCGTGGTGCTGCTGTGCCGCGAGAGCGCGGACTGCGGCTGCGGGACCTCGCTGTCGCACCCGGCGCGCCCCGCCCGGCGCACGGTGCTGACCGTGGCGCAGGCGGAGCCGGAGCGGCTCGCGGGAGCCCGCCGCCAGGTCCGGGAGCTGCTGCACGACTGGACGGACCCCGAGCAGGTCGACGCGGCCGAGCTGATGGTCTCCGAGATGGTGACCAACGTACTGGTCCACACCGACGGCGACGCGCTGCTGGTCGCGGAGGCGGTGGGCGAGCTGGGCGCGCGCCGGCTGCGCGTGGAGGTGGCGGACGCCAGCGACGAGCTGCCGCACATGCGCCACCCCGGGGAGATGGCGTCGAGCGGGCGCGGCGTGCTGCTGATGGAGATGCTCGCCGACACCTGGGGCGTCGACCCGCGCGGCGCGGGCAAGTCGATCTGGTTCGAGCTGTACGAACGCTCCAAACCGGCCGAGGACCAGGCCCGGTAGTTCCCCTCTGAAGGCCGAAAGGCGGACGCGGCGATGGCGACCCCCCTGCTCCCCGCCCCGGTGCGGCGGCTCGCCGCCTGGTGCGCCGTCGTCCTGCTCGCCGTCGGCGTCCTCGCCGTCGCCGTCTGGCTGTGCGTCGTCCTCAAGACCGTCGTCACGCCCGTACTGCTCGCCGTCCTCGGGACCGCCCTGCTCGGGCCGCTGCACCGGCGGCTGGTCCGGATGAGGGTGGGGCGCTCGCTCGCGGCGGCCCTCACCTGCCTCGCCGTCGTCGCGGTCGTCGGCGGTGCCGCGTACGTCGTCGTCCTCGCGCTCGTCGAGACCGGCGCCCAGATCGTCGACGCCCTCCAGCGGGCCGGGCAGGCCCTCGCCGAGCACTTCGGGGCGGTCGGCACCTCGGTGGAGGACCTCGCCAAGAACTCCGAGGGCCTGCTCGCGAAGTTCGGCGGGACCGCCGCCTCCGGGCTGCTCGCCGGGCTCAGCGTGGTCGGCACGACGATCGCGATGGCCGTCCTGGCACTGGTGCTGATCTTCTTCTTCCTGCGCGACTCCGACCGGGCCGCGGACACGCTGCGCTCCCTGGTCCCGAGCCGGTCGGGCGACCTGATGGAGGCGATGGGACGGCGCGCCTTCGAGGCCGTCGAGGGCTTCATGCGCGGCACCACCCTGGTGGCCCTCGTCGACGCCGTGCTGATCGGCGCGGGACTGCTGGTGTTCGGGGTGCCGGGCGCGGTGGGACTGGCGGCGCTGGTGTTCGTCACCGCCTACGTCCCCTACCTCGGAGCCTTCCTCTCCGGCGCCGTGGCCGTCCTCGTGGCCCTCGCCGACCGGGGCTGGGTCATCGCCCTGTGGGTCCTGGGCGTCGTGCTGGCGGTCCAGATGATCGAGGGGTACGTGCTCCAGCCCCTGGTCCAGAGCCGGACGGTACAGATGCACCCCGCGCTGGTGATGCTGGCGATCACGGCCGGGGCGAGCGTCGCCGGCATCCTCGGCATGCTGCTCGCCGTCCCGCTGACGGCGGCCGCCTTCGGCATCGTCTCGGAACTACGGGACCGCTTCCCGGAGCGGAACCCCGAGGCCCCGCTCCCCTGAGGAGCGCCCGGGGGCGCCCGGGGCACCCTTGGGCGAAAGAACAGCGCCTGGGACCCGAAGACGGCCATGCGCATCCTCCGGGAGCCACGCATCGCGGGATACGCCGCCACAAGGACGACCCCCCTGCCCTGTACGGGTAGGGGGGTCGTCCGCATGCGGCATCAGCGAGCGCTACAGGCCGCCCTCGGACATCCCGTGCACGGCCGGGATCGTTCCCAGCCGTCCCTTCTGGAAGTCCTCGAACGCCTGCTGGAGCTCTTCCCGGGTGTTCATGACGAACGGGCCGTAGTGGGCCATCGGCTCACGGATCGGCTGCCCACCCAGGAGAACGACCTCCATGTCCGGCGTGTGGGAGTCCTGCTTCTCGTCCGCGCGGACGGTCAGCGAACCGCCGGCACCGAAGACCGCGGTCTGACCCAGGTGGATCGGACGACGCTCGGCACCCACCGAGCCCTTGCCCGCCAGCACGTACGCCAGCCCGTTGAAGTCCTCCCGCCACGGCAGGGTCACCTCCGCGCCCGGAGCCAGCGTCGCGTGGATCATCGTGATCGGCGTGTGGGTGATGCCCGGACCCTCGTGCCCGTCCAGCTCACCGGCGATCACCCGGAGCAGCGCGCCGCCGTCGGGCGTGGTCAGCAGCTGGACGTTGCCGCCGCGGATGTCCTGGTAGCGCGGCGCCATCATCTTGTCCTTCGCCGGCAGGTTCACCCACAGCTGGAGACCGTGGAAGAGGCCGCCGGACATGACGAGGTGCTCCGGCGGGGCCTCGATGTGGAGTAGACCCGAGCCCGCTGTCATCCACTGCGTGTCACCGTTGGTGATGGTGCCGCCGCCGCCGTTGGAGTCCTGATGGTCGAAGACCCCGTCGATGATGTACGTGACGGTCTCGAAGCCGCGGTGGGGGTGCCACGGGGTCCCCTTCGGCTCGCCGGGCGCGTACTCCACCTCGCCCATCTGGTCCATCATGATGAACGGGTCGAGGTGGCGGTAGTCGATCCCGGCGAACGCGCGGCGCACCGGGAAGCCCTCGCCCTCGAAGCCGCCCGGGGCCGTGGACACGGCCAGTACCTTGCGGGCCGCCGCCGTCTGCGGCACGGCCACGCGCGGAAGGGTCAACGGGTTCTCAACAGTCACTGCGGGCATGGTCAGGACCTCCTTATGCTTCGACTTTAGTTGAAAGTCGAACTTTCTGCCACACCGCACAGAACAGCGCACCCGCCCGGGTCATTCCCGGACGGCTGCGCTGGGGGACGGCAGGGCCCTGACCAGGGAAATCCCGTCAAATGTCGTACGCATGACAACCGAAGGGCCCGTTCCGGGGTCTTCCCCGACATGGAGACCCACCCGACGACCGAGCCCGATCCCGAACCCGCCTCCGAGGCGGAGACCGATCGCCGCCGACGCGTGCCCGCGCCCCTGGCCGCCCTCGGCCGGGCCGCCGGCATCGCCGCCCTGGTCACGGCCATCGGCTACGCCATGTACCGCTGGGCCTCGACCGGCATGCCGCTGTCACCGCTGCCCGGGTCCCCGTGGCCCTACCTCACCGCCTGGGCGGTCCTGACGTTCCTGGCCGGCCTGCTGCTCCAGTGGGCCACCGCGAAGGTCGAATACGACGGCCGCTGGCAGCTCCTCGTCCTGCCGGCCTACGCCGGGATCCGCCTGTCCCTGGCCCACCACCCGGACCCGGCCCTCATCTACGCGTACGGGGCGGCGGCCCTGGCGGCGGGCACGGCAGTCACCGCCCTGTGGCGGCGCAGACTGCGGCGGACCGGCTCCTAGCCGCCTGTCAGCCGTACATCCGGCGCATGGCGAAGTCGACCATCTGCTCGACGGCCTTCGCGTCGAAGACCATCCGGTGGTCGCCCTCCATGTCGAGGACGAAGCCGTAGCCGGTGGGGAGCAGGTCGATCACCTCGGCGCCGGTGATCACGAAGTACTTGGACTCCTTGCCGGCGTACCGGCGGAGCTCCTTGAGCGTGGTGAACATCGGGATGACGGGCTGCTGCGTGTTGTGCAGCGCCAGGAACCCCGGGGTGTCGCCGCGCGGGCAGTAGACCTTCGAGGTGGCGAAGATCTGCTGGAAGTCCTCGGCGGACAGCGAACCGGTGGTGAAGGCCCGTACGGCGTCCGCGAGCGAGGGCGGGGACGGCTCGGGGTACAGCGGCGGAGCCTGCTGCGCGTACCCCTGCGGGGGCTGCTGCGCGTAGCCCTGCTGGGCACCCGGGTTCTGGTCGTAGCCGTACATGACCCGAAGCCTATCGAGGCCGCGGGCCGCCCGGGGCGGTACCGCCCTTTAGGGCGGTGACGAAGGGCCCCCAGGCCGCCGCCGACAGCACGATGACGGGCCCGCCGGTCACTTTGGAGTCCCGCACGGGGACGAGCCCGGCGAGGCCGTCGGCCACCTCGACGCAGTTACCGCCGTCACCATTGCTGTAGCTGCTCTTACGCCAAGTCGCGGCGTCCAACTCAGACCTGGTGCTGGCCATTTCTGTACCCCTCAGCAGCTCGCTCGATCATGGCGATGGACGCCTCCGGCGACAGTGCGGCCGCCCGAAGGCGATCGTATGACGTGCAATACCGCTTCACGAGGGCCGGATCGTCGACGACCTGGCCATGGAAGGGGCCCTCGGTGTAAGCGAGCGGCGGCTCAGTGCCGAACTCCATGAGCGTCAGCGGAACGCCGAGGAACGGCTGAATCGCGGAACTCCACGGCAGGACCTGTGGAACGATCCGGCGACGACGTGCCAGAGCGACGATGCGGTCGAGCTGCTCCGCCATCTCACGCGGCGGCAGCAGCGGCTGCCGCACCAAGCATTCGTGCAGGATCGTCCAGTACTCGGGCCGTTGGGGGTCCTCGAACAGGACCGCCCGCCGCATACGGGCGCGGACTTTCGCGTCCACCTCCTCGGGGAGGTCCAGCGGATGCGTCGAGTGGATCACCGCCCGTGCGTACGCCTCCGTCTGAAGCAGACCGGGGATGAGTGCGTTGCTCCACTCCTCGATGGCCTGCGCCCGCTTCTCCGCCTCCACGATCGATGCGAAGTACTCCGCGTGCGCACCACGCTTCGCGTTGCGCACGTCCTCGCACCCGCGCGAGAAGAAACCGTCGGTCTCCAGGATCTGGTCCACGTGCCGTGCCAGGTCCACCGGCATGCGCCGCTGACCCCGCTCGATCTCGCTCAAGTACGTGGCCCCGTAGAAGCTGCCCTCCACTGCTTGCTGGAGGGTGAGGCCCGCCTTCTCACGCCTCCAGCGCAGCTCCTTGCCGTAGAAGGCCGGAACGCTCTCCGAGCCGTCAATGTCCTTGCGTGCGGCCATCGTCAGGGCCTGCCTTCCACACCTCGCGCCGTGGAGCCGAAACCCTTCCCACGGTACGCGGCGCCGCTCCACCCTGTGAGGGTTTCGTCACACTCCGCACAGGAACGGAAGTCCCCCCATGAGCGACCCCGACGGCGACCGCATCGCGATCACCGCCCTCACCGAACTTCGCGCCGCGCTGGCCTCGCACGGGATCACGCTGCCCTCGCTCGACCTCCACCTGCCCTCCTACGCCGCGAGCGGCACCCGCCCGCCGCTGATCAGCCTCGGGAACTGCAACCCCGCCACCGCCCAGCGGCTCGCGGACGCGCTGGGCGCCGCGCGGTGAGCCTCACCATCCAGTTGCTCGCCGTCCCCCAGGCGGCGCCCCTGCTGCGGCACGCCGTGCGCGAGCACCTCGGGGCGGAATCGGCCGACGCCGAGCTGTGCGTCAGCGAGCTGCTGGCCAACGTGATCGCCCACCTCGGCGAGGGCACCCCCGTCACCCTGAGGGTCACCGGCAGGGCAACCCGTACGCGGGTCGAGCTCACCGACCCCGGCCCGCACGCGTGGCCCGCGCCCCGGCAGGCGGCAGAGACCGACGAGTCCGGGCGGGGCCTGGCCCTGCTGGCCGCCGTGTCACTGCGCTGGGGCGTGCGGCGGGAGCCGGGCGGCAAGACCGTCTGGGCCGAACTCCCCCGCCCCTAGCGGGCCTCGTACCGGTCCTGCGCGTCGAGCACCGCGTCCGCGTACCGCGCGGCCCAGGCGCCCATCCCGCGCATCGGGACCAGCAGGGCCGTGCCGGCCTCCGTCAGGGCGTAGTCCACGCGTGGCGGGGCCTCGGCGTACGGGCGGCGCTCGACCAGGCCGTTGTACTCCAGCCGCCGCAGCGCCTCGTTCAGCACCTTCGGGCTGATCCCGCCGATCCGCGCGACGAGCGCGCGCGGCCGCATCGGGCCGTGCGCGCCGAGCGTGAAGACCACGACGCTGTCCCAGCGCTTGGCCAGCACCTCGAACGCCACCCGCGCCCGGCAGTCGGCCGTGTACGCGAGGTCGGGCAGGTCCGCAGACGGGTCGGTCGGGTCGGTCGGCATGTCCATGCGGTCATCCTGCCCCCGCCGATGGACACCGGACGGTGTGCGTCGGCCTCCGTAGCGTCGGCCACTCGACGAGGAGAGGGGTGGACCGTGCGGATCGGTGTCATGGGTACGGGAGCGATGGCGGCGGCCCTGGGCGGCGCCTGGGTGCGGGCCGGGCACGAGGTGTTCGTGGGCGGCCGGGACGCGGCGGCCGCGGCGGCGCTCGCCGGGCGGATCGGGGCGGCCGGGCACGGGTCGCCGGCCGGGGCGGCGGCGTACGGGGAGGTGGCGCTGCTGGCCGTACCGGCCGGGGCGGCCCCGGACCTGGCCCGGGAGCACGCGGCGGCGCTGGCGGGGCGGACGGTGGTGGACTGCACGAACGCACTGGAACCCGGCCCCGGCGGGGTGATGCTCACGACCGGCGCCGGGGAGAGCGTCGCGGGGCTCATCGCGGCCGCGGCGCCCGGCGCGCACGTGGTGAAGGCCTTCAACCTGGCCCACGTGGACATGTGGGACCGGCCCCCGGTCACCCGGGACGGAGCCGCCCCCGCGGTGCCGTTCTGCGCGGACGACCCGGTGGCGGCGGGGCGGGTCGAGGAGCTGATCACCGGGATGGGGTGGAGCCCGATGCCCGCGGGCGGGCTGGACCGGGCGGGGTACGTGGAGGCCACGGCCGCCTTCGTGATCGGCGTCTGGTGGGCGGGCGGCTCGCCGCGCCTGGCCTTCCCGGAGCCCCCGGCGGCCGCGGCCTGACGCCCCGGCGCCGCCGGGCCGGTGCCCCGGCGGCGCTCCAGCGTCCCCGGCTTGACGCTGGTCACAGTCTTCGGTGAAGGGTTGCGCCTTATTACCGACGGGTAGCATCATGACGTTACCGATTGGTATGTACGAGGAACCTGTCTCCCCGAGCCTTAACGGAGCCGTCGCCATGGGGCACTACAAGTCGAATCTCCGCGACATCGAGTTCAACCTCTTCGAGGTGCTCGGCCGCGACAAGCTGTACGGCACCGGTCCCTTCGAGGAGATGGACACCGAGACCGCCAAGAGCATCCTGGCCGAGCTGACCCGCCTCGCGGAGAACGAGCTGGCCGAGTCCTTCGCGGACGCCGACCGCAACCCGCCGGTCTTCGACCCGGCCACCAACACCGCGCCGGTCCCGGCCACCTTCAAGAAGAGCTACGAAGCCTTCATGGAGTCCGAGTACTGGCGCCTGGGCCTGCCCGAGGAGATCGGCGGCACCACCTCGCCGCGTTCCCTCATCTGGGCGTACGCGGAGCTGCTGCTCGGCTCGAACCCGGCCATCTGGATGTACTCCTCCGGCCCGGCGTTCGCCGGCATCCTCTTCGAAGAGGGCAACGAGGCGCAGAAGAAGGTCGCGCGGATAGCCGTCGAGAAGCGCTGGGGCTCCACCATGGTCCTGACCGAGCCGGACGCCGGCTCGGACGTCGGCGCCGGCCGCACCAAGGCCGTCCAGCAGGAGGACGGCTCCTGGCACATCGAGGGCGTCAAGCGCTTCATCACGTCCGGTGAGCACGACATGGAGGAGAACATCCTCCACTACGTCCTCGCCCGCCCCGAGGGCCACGGTCCGGGCACCAAGGGCCTGTCCCTCTTCCTCGTCCCGAAGTTCCACTTCGACTGGGAGACCGGCGAGCTGGGCGAGCGCAACGGCGTCTACGCGACGAACGTCGAGCACAAGATGGGCCTCAAGGCCTCCAACACGTGCGAGATGACCTTCGGCGACCAGCACCCCGCCAAGGGCTGGCTGATCGGTGACAAGCACGACGGCATCCGCCAGATGTTCATGATCATCGAGTTCGCCCGGATGATGGTCGGCACGAAGGCCATCGCCACCCTCTCCACCGGCTACCTCAACGCGCTGGAGTACGCCAAGGAGCGCGTGCAGGGCCCGGACCTGGCCAACTTCATGGACAAGACCGCGCCCAAGGTCACCATCACGCACCACCCCGACGTGCGCCGCTCGCTCATGACGCAGAAGGCCTACGCCGAGGGCATGCGCGCCCTCGTGCTGTACACCGCCTCCGTCCAGGACGCGATCCAGCTCAAGCAGGCCGCGGGCGAGGACGCCTCCGCCGAGATCGGCCTGAACGACCTGCTCCTGCCGATCGTCAAGGGCTACGGCTCGGAGCGGTCCTACGAGCAGCTCGCCCAGTCGCTGCAGACCTTCGGCGGTTCCGGTTACCTCCAGGAATACCCGATCGAGCAGTACATCCGCGATGCCAAGATCGACACCCTCTACGAGGGCACCACGGCCATCCAGGGCCAGGACTTCTTCTTCCGCAAGATCGTCCGCGACCAGGGTGCCTCGCTGAACGTCCTCTCCGAGACGATCAAGAAGTTCCTCGCCGAGGGCCCCGGCGGCGACGACCTGGCCCCCGCCCGCGACGCCCTCGCCAAGGCCGCCGTGGACCTGGAGGCCATCGTCGGCCAGATGATCGTCGACCTCACCGCCACCGGCGAGGACGTCAAGAACATCTACAAGGTCGGCCAGAACACCACCCGCCTGCTCATGGCGTCCGGTGACGTGGTCGTCGGCTACCTGCTCCTCAAGGGCGCGGCCGTGGCCGCCGAGAAGCTGGCCGGCGCCTCCGCCAAGGACGTGGCCTTCTACACCGGCAAGATCGCCGCCGCGAAGTTCTTCGCCGGCCAGATCCTGCCGGGCGTCTCCGTCCAGCGCGCCCTGGCCGAGACCGTCGACAACTCCCTCATGGAGCTCGACGAGGCCGCCTTCTAGACCACGACCGGCGCCGCCCCGGCGGTCGGCGCACACGGTGGACGCACAGCGGCCGGGCCTTCCCGCACGGGGGCCCGGCCGCTGGCGTACCCGGCAGCCGCACCCCGTACCCGGCCCCCGCGCCCCGGGCCCCGTACCCCGCTCACCACCCCCGCCACCGGCGGCTTTCCCCGTTGTCGGTCGTTCATGGGACGCTCGTAGACATGAGTCCGCAGGAGCAGCACAGCAGCAGGGGGTATTCCGTCCCCACCGGGCGGCCGTACGCCCTCAAGGAGCTCCAGGCCAACGTGGGCGCCCTCGGCGACCGGATCACGGAGCTCTACGACGGCGCGCACCCCGCCGAGTACGACCCCGTCGCCGACGCCCTCTACATCGCCTTCCAGACGGCCGCCGGACTCGCCCCCGCCAAGAGCTACACCGGCTGCCCCGAGCACCCCAACGGCGCCCTCGACCCCGAGGCCCCCGAAGGCTGGGGACGCTGCCTGATCTGCAACGACCGCCGCCGCCTCGGCCGGCGCCTGCAGGGCGGCCGTCAGGCCGGTCCCGCCCCCGCGGGCGAGCAGCGCCGCCTCGGCTACCCCGTGCCCGAGCCCCCGTACACCCTCGACGTGCTCCGCCGGTACCTGCGGACCATCGACGAGCAGCGCTTCCACCTCACCCTCGGCTCCCCCGACCAGGACTTCGTCCGGATCGCCGACGACCTGCACCGCGCCTTCATCGTCGCCCGCGAACTGTCCCGGCCGCGCAACGCCTCCGGCTGCTCCGAACACCCCGGCGCACCCATCGACCCCGATGCCCCTCCCGGCGAGGCCTGTATCTTCTGCGCCGGGCGCAAGAGACGCGCGCAGCGCCCGCCGCAGACCCCCGAGATGCTCCCGCGCATCCGCCGGGGCGAGCGTCGGCAATTGCAGCGCAGATTCGAGCGTCCACCGGGCTGAGAGCGACGGGACGCCGGGGCGACCTGCCCCGACCCCTGCCCCTCCGGCTATCCGCCGCAGTCCGGCCATGGCGAACACGACCGTCGTTAAGGTGAACCACATGAGCTCTCCCGCCCGCTTCGACCGCGGCCACACCGACGACCTGATGACCTTTCTGACGGCCAGTCCGTCGCCGTACCACGCCGTCGCCAACGCGGCCGAGCGGCTGGAAAAGGCAGGCTTCAGGCAGTTGTCGGAGCAGGACGCATGGGACTCGGGCACGGGAGGCCGGTTCGTCCTCCGCGGCGGCGCGCTCATCGCCTGGTACGTGCCCGAGGGCGCGTCCGCGCACACCCCCTTCCGGATCATCGGCGCGCACACCGACTCCCCCAACCTGCGGGTCAAGCCGGTGCCGGACACCGGCTCGCAGGGCTGGCGGCAGGTCGCCGTGGAGATCTACGGGGGCACCCTGCTCAACACCTGGCTGGACCGGGACCTGGGCCTGGCCGGGCGCCTGTCCCTGCGGGACGGCACCGAGCGACTCGTCAACGTGGACCGCGCGCTGCTGCGCGTCCCCCAACTCGCCGTGCACCTCGACCGGTCGGTGAACACCGACGGCCTCAAGCTCGACAAGCAGCGGCACATGCAGCCGATCTGGGGCCTCGGCGACGCCCGCGAGGGCGACCTGATCGCCTTCCTGGAAGAGGAAGAGGGCCTGCCGCAGGGCTCCGTGGCCGGCTGGGACCTGATGGTCCACTCCATCGAGCCGCCCGCCTACCTGGGCCGCGACCGCGAACTGCTCGCCGGGCCCCGCATGGACAACCTGCTGTCGGTGCACGCGGGCATCGCCGCGCTGGCCGCCGTCTCGGCGGGCGGCGCACTGGACCACATCCCGGTGCTGGCGGCGTTCGACCACGAGGAGAACGGCTCGCAGTCCGACACCGGCGCCGACGGCCCCCTGCTGGGCAACGTGCTGGAACGTTCTGTCTTCGCCCGCGGCGGCTCCTACGAGGACCGGGCCCGGGCCTTCGCCGGCACGATCTGCCTCTCCTCCGACACCGGGCACGCCGTGCACCCCAACTACTCGGAGCGCCACGACCCTTCGCACCACCCGCGCGCCAACGGCGGCCCGATCCTGAAGGTCAACGTCAACCAGCGGTACGCGACGGACGGCAGCGGCCGGGCCGTGTTCGCGGCCGCCTGCGAGCGGGCCGGCGTGCCGTGGCAGACGTTCGTCTCCAACAACTCCATGCCGTGCGGCACCACCATCGGCCCGATCACCGCCGCCCGCCACGGCATCCAGACGGTCGACATCGGCGTCGCGATCCTCTCGATGCACTCCGCCCGCGAACTGTGCGGCGCGGACGACCCGTTCCTCCTCGCCAACGCCCTGCTGGCCTTCCTGGAGGGCTGACCGTTCGGCCGACCGGCCGGTGACCGGCGCGCCGTGTGCGCGCCGGTCACCGCCCACCGGTCCGCGCTCAGGCGTCCAGACCGGCGAGGACGAGCGGGAGGCGTACGGCGCCCTCCGCGACCACACGGACGGGGACGCCCCAGTCCTGCTGGTGGACGTGGCAGGCCGGGTACTCGTTGGCGGGGTCGTCGTCGCAGGAGGCTGCCATCGCCGACACGTGCAGGACGCCCTCGCTGACCTCCGGGTCCAGCACGAGGTCACGGAACAGGTCCGTGCCGGGGCCCTCCCCCTCCGCGAGGAGTTCCGGCGGGGTCGAGGAGACCAGCAGCCGGGTGGAGGGACCGTAACGGGTGTCCAGCTTCTGCCCGGCCGGGGCCTGGAAGACCACGTCGAGGCGGAGCGTGCCCGGGGCGACCTCGGTGGCGGCGCGCTGCGTCCGGTGGGCGACCGCGTCGACCCGTACGGCCTCCTCGGGCAGCCGCAGCCGGGTCAGCCGGTGCCGGGCGGACTCCACGACCACGATGTCCTCGCCGACGAGGACGGCGTCGCTGGGCTCGCGCAGGTCGGTGGCGAGGGTCGTCACCTGCCCGGTGGCCGGGTCGAACCGCCGCAGCGCGTGGTTGTACGTGTCGCAGACCGCGACCGAGCCGTCCGGCAGGGCGGTCACCCCGAGCGGGTGCTGGAGCAGGGCCTGGGCGGCGTCGCCGTCGCGGTGGCCGAAGTCGAACAGGCCGGTGCCGACGGCGGACCGGATCGCGTACCCGCCCTCGCCGTCGGGCTCCGCGTACCGCAGGGAGCTGGTCTCGGAGTCGGCGATCCACAGCCGGTCCCCGGCGGCCGACAGCCCGGACGGCTGCGCGAACCAGGCCTCGGCGGCGGGGCCGTCGACGAGCCCCTCGTTGGTGGTACCGGCGGCCACCCGGACCGTGCCCGCCTCGGGGTCCCAGGTCCACAGCTGGTGCACCCCGGCCATGGCGATCCACACCCGGCCCTGCCACCAGGCCACGTCCCAGGGGGAGGACAGGTCCACCTCCAGGGCCGGCCCGGAGGTCGGGGACCCCTGCCACCACTGCCGCCCGGTCCCGGCGACGGTCTCGACGGCGCCCGTGGCGGGGTCGATCACCCGCAGCGCGTGGTTGACGGTGTCGGCGACCACGACCCGGCCGTCGGGCAGCAGCGCGAGCCCCTGCGGCTCGCTGAAGGCGTCCGGCCCGAAGCCCCGCTCCCCGCTGCCGATCCGGCGCACGACGTCCTCGCCGTCCGGGGCCAGCTCCACCAGCTGGTGCCGGGTGGAGTCCGACACGAGCAGGTTCCCGTTCTCCAGCAGCAGCGCCTTGCCGGGGAACCGCAGGTCGGTCGCGACGGGCTCGGGCGCCACGTAGGGCCCGTCACCGCGCCGCAGGGTCCCCTTGGCCTCGTGCTCGGCCTCCAGCTCCTCGACGAGCCGCTCGATGGCGTGCGCGTGCCCCTCGCCGGCGTGCTGCGCGACGACGTACCCCTCGGGGTCGATCACCACGAGCGTGGGCCACGCCCGCACGGCGTACTGCTTCCAGGTGGCGAGCTCGGGGTCGTCGAGCACGGGGTGGTGCACCTGGTACCGCTCGACGGCATCGACGACGGCCGCGTGGTCGGCCTCGTGCACGAACTTCGGCGAGTGCACCCCGATGATCACGACGGTGTCGCGGTGCTTCTCCTCCAGCTCGCGCAGCTCGTCGAGGACGTGCAGGCAGTTGATGCAGCAGAAGGTCCAAAAAT
Source organism: Streptomyces sp. AB3(2024) (assembly GCF_041862025.1). Lineage (NCBI taxonomy): Bacteria > Bacillati > Actinomycetota > Actinomycetes > Kitasatosporales > Streptomycetaceae > Streptomyces > Streptomyces sp. AB3(2024). The sequence continues at coordinate 173,597 of NZ_JBGWAB010000001.1, read as the reverse complement.
CCACAACAACGCACTTACCTCGCAGGTCGGCGAGCGTCAGCCCCTTCCCGCCGGTGTTCAGCCAGCCGCCCTTGCCGATCAGCTCGGGGGCACGGACACGGGCACGCTTGCGGGGTGCGGGCGCAGGGGTGGGCGCCGAAGCAGCATCGTTCATTCTTCAAGCTTGCCATCCTGCTATGAACGTCGGATCACACGCGTACGGCAGGACCCACGACAGGGGAGCGAAGGTTGGCCACGGACGAGGACGAGACGACTGCCGGCGAGACGGCGCGGACGGTGCAGGGGTTCATGGCGCTGCCGGGGCCCGTGGAGGACCGCAGAGAGGTGTTCGCCGGATGCGTGGCGGAGGTCGTCCGGGTCCTCGGGCTCGATGTCGCTCACGAGCCGCAGCCCGGCGATCCACGAACCTGGGTGAACCATGCTCGGACGGCGCTGTACAAGGCCTGCCGCCGGGACCTGATCCTTTCCGAGGAGTCCTTCCAGACGCTGGTCAAGGCAGCCGTCTACGACCCCGACCCGAGCTTCAACCGCCATTTCCTCGAGCCGGCGCTGAACGCGTTCGGGCGCGGGCGGGTCCAGGCCTCGCTGCTCGGATACCTGCGGGCGGGCACGGACCTCGAGCGGGCGGGCGCGGCGAATGCCTGGTACTGGTCCGCTCTACCCCTGCGTATGCCCACCGTACGGGCGGAGCACCCCGCAGCCACCGGTCCGGCGGAGCCCGACGACGCCCCAAGCGTGGGGGCCGAGTGGTACGAAACCGCGCTACGCGAGTTCGTGAGCAACGAGCACCTGGACGTCCGGCGCTGCATCCTGCCGGGCCTGCCGCTCCGGAAGTCGGCCTATCCTCCGGAGCTGCACGACCTGGTGGACGCGGCCGTGGCGATAGCCCGGTCCCATCCGGACGAGTACATCCGCCACCGCGTGGAACACCAGGTCGGTGACTGACACCCTCACTGGGCACGCTCGACCACGGCGACTTCCGAGAACTCCCGCACGAAGATCATGTGACCGGTACGGCCCGTGTGCTCGATACACATATCCGTGCACACGTCCGCGTTCCCGGTCGGCGCGGCAGTCCAGCGGCAGTCCGGGTTCAGGCACCGCGCCGTGGCCGTCGTCTCCGCCGAGGGGTGGCGGTGCATGACGTAGCTGACGTACCGGAGCACGGCTCTCACGGTCATGCCGCCGCCTCGGGGTGCGGGTGGTTCCGCAGCTCCACGTTGCAATCACTGGCCGCGGAATGGTCGCCCTGGTGACGGGCTTCCCGGCGCTGTACGGCCAGGGCGGCGCATACCCCGCATCCAGCCTCCGGCACGGGGTCCGGGTCTGTTCGCAACGGCAGCTCTACCGGGGGTTGCGCATACGTGATCGCCTTCACGGCCCCGCTCCTCGTGTCGTCCGTGTGGCAACCACGCCAGGAACGGTGGAGCTGCAACTCCCAGGAGATTGCATGAGGTTGCACGGTTGTCACCTGAGGGTCTGAATGGCGCTGGTGATCAGTGCGCGGGCCTTCGCCCCATGGACAGCCATCTCGGCCAGTTCGGTGAACGCGTCCGCGTACGCGGCAATCTCGCTCGGCTGGGTCAGCGTGAGGTAGCCGGAGACCAGCTCGACGTTGACCTGCGCCCTGTCGAAGATCCAGAAGCCTTCCACCGGCATCCGGGACCGATCGGTCCGCGTGGGCACCACGCCCAGGCTGACGCTGGGCAGGGAGCCGACCGTGAGGAGGTGGCTGAGCTGTTCCTCCTGCACGTCCGGCCCGCCGAGACCGTTACGCAAGACCGACTCCTCGACCAGGAACGCGAACCGGCGGTCGCCCTCGTAGAGGACGCGCTGACGCTCCATGCGCACGGCGACGGCATCGGCCACGTCATCGACCTCGACCCGTCTCCGCTGAACGGCACGCAAGACGGCTTCCGTGTAGCCGTAGGTCTGGATCAGACCCGGAACGAACCACGAGGAGTAGGAGCGGAACCGGCGGGCTCGCTCGAAGAGCGGCAGACGGGCTTCCTGTGCGTGCCTGAGCCCGGCGCGCTCCATGCGTCGCCAGCCGATCCACATGTCCTCGACGGTCCGCAGCGAGGCGATCAGATCGTCCGTCTGCCCTTCGGCCCCGCACGCGTGGCACCAAGCCCGGATGTCGTCGACGGACGGAGGCGTACGGGCGTTCATGATCCGGGATGACTTGGACGGGTGCCATCCGCAGAGCCGGGCGAGATCGCGCCCGTTCAGGCCGGAGTCCCGGCATAGCTCAGCGAGTCGGTTCGCCAGCGCCTGCCGGGCCTGCTGGGCACTCGAAGAGGGAGAGACAGCCATGGTGGTGACCGGTCAGCGCGGCTTGTACTCCTCGTGCGGGATGGCACGTTGCCAGACGGCCTCGAACGCCGTGGTGCACAGGTGGACCCGCGCAGGATCGTCGGCGTACTCCCGCCCGTCCTCGTCCAACTGCCCCTCTCCGGTGAAGTGGTGGAAGAGGGCTTGGCTGCCGTCGAAGACCCAGAAGTCCGTACCTGGCAACGCCAAGTCCGTCGTCTGCCGGCGGGGCAGCCACCGGACCATCTCACCCGCAGCGAGATTGGTGAAGGTGCAGTCGTACTCATAGCGCACGTAGTCACTGATCGGCTCGGACACGATGCGGACCCGGCGGACCACCACTCCGCGCGCCGTGGCAGCACTCACCGCGTCGTGCCAGCCGCCCCACCACGACGACCGATCAGCCGGGTCCAGCCGTTTGCCCTGCTGCCAGGCAAGGAACTCCGGGTCATCGAGCATGTAGCTGTCACGCAACTTTTCCGGCTTCTCCGTTCTCGTCCGGGCGCGGGATGTACTTCAGCATCACCGCAGGGAGCCTGATGATCGTTTCGTGGTCCGGCACGTCCGTGGAGTGCCCGGGGATCGAGCCGATCTCCTGGCAGGCCTTCACCTCTTCCGACGTTGCCCTGTACGACTGGATCAGCAGGTCACCGGTCTCCTCATCAAGCCAGATGGTCGGGGACTCGTCGGTCGGCGTGTTCGGGACGATGCCGAGGAACCTTAGGTTCACGATCGCTCCACGAACGTGCACGAGCCTCACCCCTGTGACTGACTGGCGCAAGAGGGCGTCAGGACAAGCCCGTTGGTTCAGGATGCGAGTACGACTAAGCCCCCGACAGCCACCCCAGTACGGGCAGCCACCGGGGGCTCAGCACCGTTTCGCACGGCCTACCGGCCCCTTAGCGGGGTCGTTTTCAGGGGCTCAAGGAGGCCCTTACTCAGTGGCTGCAAGGGTCGGCAGTCCAAAAACGGGGCGGCACCCAGGGCACGTTTTCCGAGCTGGGGCCGGGGTCGCTGTAAGGGGTTCGCCAGAGCTTCCGCTACCGACAGCTGGAAGGGTTACCGCGGTGCTCAGGCGGCGCTGTCGGTTCCCAGCTTCGCCCAATGAATCTGGATGCGTTGCTCAGGGATGATCCGCTGTCCGCGCGCTCCCTTGGTCACTTCAACCCTGTCTATGGCGAGTGACAACCGGCCGCGCCGATCTTCGTTCGTCGCCTCGGCCCACGCCTCACGCAGGATGAGGCCGTCAAGCATCGGTGACACGTCCACGGACGGCATGGGGAGCTTGCGGAGATCGGTGCCAAGCCCTTCGATGCGCCCCCTCAGGCGCTCTGCAAGCCGGTTGTAGCGCTCCACGGCTGCGGGGCCGCTGAACTCACCGCGCACGTATCGCGCGTCCTCCAGATCGGCGAGGCGGGCTTCCTCATCCTGGATCTCAGCAGTAAGCGCATCACGTTTCGCGAAGGTCTCCGGGTCCACGCGGTGCACCCAGCGGTCTGCGATCGCGACAAGCAACGGGTCGTCCGGTTCGAGCGCTGGGAGCTTCGTGAGGAACTGTTCCGTCACGTACTGGTCCACCGCTTCAGCCAGCGCCGACGCTCCGATGCACTGGTTGCCCGCGCGGCGAGCCATGCACTGGTAGCTGCCTCCCACGCGGTGCATTCGGCGACCGCAGTCGGGTACCGCGCAGTAGACGAGTCCCGTGAGCAGCGCCGTCCCCTCGGGCTTCGGCCGCCGCTTTCCTGCGTGTACGAACGTCCTGGATTCCAGGGTGCGGATGATCTGTTCACGCTCTCCGACCGTGATGATCCCCTCGCCGATCTCGACGGTGTCCAGAGTCTCGGGATCGCGGTACGGGAAGACCCTGCCCGTGTACTTCCGCTCGCCGTCGTCCGTCTCGACGGTCTCGGTCTCCGGCATCAGGCCGGCGAACGCCGGCGAGCGCAGGAGCTGCATGATGCTCGCCGCGTTCCACTGCCCGCCTCTGGGCGAAAGAATCTCGTACTCGTTGAGAAGTCGGGCGATCTTGACCAGCGACGTTCCGGCGAGCGCTTCATCCGCGATGAGACGGGCGTGGACGGCGTGCTCCGGGTCATGGACGAGCTTCTTGGTCTGCGGGTCGATGAGCAGCCCGTACGGAGGCTGTCCGCCGATCCACTGACCCTTGCTGCGTAGGTAGCGCTTGGCATGGCCGACGCGTGTGCCGAGATTCTTCGACTCGGATCGGGCGAGTTCGGCGAGCATCGCCACGACCATGCGCGCCGAGTCGTTCGAGGTGTCGAGACCGTCCACCACCGAGACGAGACGGCCGCCGGCCTCCTCGATGCCGTCCAGCACCTTGCCGACCTGGCCGATGCCCTTGCGGGACAGGCGGTCCAGCTTCCAGACGATCAGCGTGCCCACGACGCCCGCCGTTACGGCCGCCAGCGCGGCGTCGAAGCCCTTGCGCTCAACGGTCTTGTAGCCGGAGCGCCCTCTGTCTATGTGGACCTTGCGGACGGTCAGTCCGTTGCGTTCGGCCCAGGCACGGCAGTCGGCTTCCTGCCGTTCGATTGCGGTCTTGCCGTCCCGGTCAAGAGACAGGCGGAGGTACAGGTCACAGATCGTGTCTTGGTGCACACACTCAGTGTGACGAAGAGTTCGGTGGTCCGTTGTCGATTTTCAAAAATCGAGGATCAATGTGCGACCTCGGAAGTCGGCGAGCTTCAGGTCCTTCCCGCCGGCGTTGATCCATCCGCCCTTGCCGATCAGCTCGGGGGCACGGACACGGGCACGCTTGCGGGGCGCGGGCGCGGGCGCGGGCGCGGGGGTGGGCGCCGGGGCTGCATCGTTCATGCTTCAGGCTTGCCATCCGCCCGTGAACACGGGATCACGTCGGCACGAAGGCCCTGCTCAGGCCTTCCCCGCCAGGCCGGTCTCCCAGGCCCACGCGGCGATGCCCACCCGGTTGCGCACCGCCAGCTTCGCCTGGATGCTGGCGACGTGGGTCTTGGCGGTGCCCGGCGAGATGAACAGCTCGGCGCCGACCTCGGCGTTGGTCAGTCCGCGTGCGACGAGCAGGGCGACCTCCCGCTCCCGCACGGTCAGGGGGTCGGCGGCGGTGGTCCGCGGCTGCGGAGCGGGCTCCGGAACAGGCTGCGGCGCGGACAGGCTGCGCAGCAGCCGGACCGTGAGCTGCGGACTGATCAGGGTGTCCCCGGCCATCGCCGCCCGTACCCCCTCGATCAGCAGGTTGGGGCCGGACCGCTTCAGCAGGAAGCCGCAGGCGCCGTTGCGCAGTGCGGTGTGCACGTAGTCGTCGAGGTCGAAGGTCGTGACGACGACGACGCGGACGGGGTGCTCGGCGGTCGGGCCCGCCAGCAGCCGGGTCACCTCCAGGCCGTCCAGGCGCGGCATCCGGATGTCGGCGAGTACGACGTCGGGCCGCAGCGTACGGGCGAGCTCGACCGCTTCCGCACCGTCGGCGGCCTCCCCGACGACGGTCATGTCGGGCTGCGAGTCGAGGATGAGCCGGAAGCCGTTGCGTACGTCTTCCTGGTCGTCGGCTATCAGGATGCGGGTGGTCACGGGCTCATGATGCCGTGGTGTGCGCTCCGGTGGCGGGGAGGACGGCGGTCACGCGCCAGCCGTCCCGGTGGGGGCCCGAGGCAAGGGTGCCGCCGGAGGCGCGGACGCGTTCGGCCAGTGCGAGCAGTCCGCCGCCGCCCCTGGCGCCCCTGGCGCCGCGTTCGAGGCGCGGGAGCCCGGGCAGGTGCGAAGGGCGGGCGCGGCCACCGTCGTTGGTGACGCTGACCTCGACGGTCGTACCGTCCGTGCTGAGCGCGACCCGTACACCGGGCGCTCCCGGCGCGTGCCGGCGGACGTTGGTGAGCGCCTCCACCACGATCCGGTGGACCGTGGCGGCCCCTTCGCGGGAGAGGGCTTCGGTGACGCCCGGGGCCAGGTCGAGCCGGGCTCGGACGTCTCCCGTTTCGCTGAACCGGTCTATCACCGCCGCGAGTTGGTCGGTGCCCGGGAGGGCCGTGCGGGCGCCGCCCGCGGCCTCGCCGTCGGTCGGGTCGCCGCTGCCGTCGCTGCCGTCGGTGTTCCGGTCGGTCTCGTGCAGCATCCGGACCGTACGGTCGATCGAGGCCAGTGCCGCGAGTCCGGCCCGCTCGATCCGCTCCAGCGCCTGGATCGCCGCCGCCGGATCGTGCTGGGCCACGAACCGGGCGGCCTGGGCCTGCACGACGATGCCGCTCACGTCGTGGGCGACGAAATCGTGCAGATCGTGGGCGAGTTCGAGCTGCTGGGCGCGGCGCGCGGCGAGGACCGCCTGTCGGCGGCGGTCCTCCATCAGACGGGGGTAGCCGCCTACGACGACCGCGCCGACGACCGGCGCCGACCAGAAGGCGATCATGCCCAGGCACTCGAAGAAGGAGGCGTCCGGTACGAGCGGGACGGTCCATACGGCGACGGCCGCGGCGCCGAGTCCACCGCCCGCCAGGAGCCGCCGCCGGGGCGAGCGGCGCACCGCCGCCGTCAGCAGCAGCAGTACCGCCCCCACGGCCACCAGGTGCCACACCGACCCTTCGGCCGTTCCGCGTCCGGGCCAGGCGAACGTGGCCACCAGGAGCAGTGCGCCGGCGGCGCCGGCGGCGGCCCCGGTCCACTCGTACGACCGCGGCCGGCAGCCGAAGGTGGCGAGGGCGACCGCGACGGCCGCGAGCGCCGGCACCGGCCGTACGCCCAGGAAGAGTGCGGCGACGCAGCAGGCGACGGTCACGACGCCGACGACGGCACGGTCCCGGTCCCGGTGCGCCATGCCCATGATCTTCACGCCCACGACCTTAGGGGCTGCCGGGGCGCGGGGCCTCTGCCGAACGGCATAGAGGGGCCGCCGGGCCCCGAAGCGGATCTCCCCATCGGCCGATGGTCGCGGACCGCCCCGGCGGCGGAGGCTGGTGACACACCGAAGAGCGGCTCAACCAGCCGCCCGAACAGAGGAGTTCGTCATGCTGCGCAGTACCGCCCTCCGTACGTCCCTCGTCGGCATCGCCGCACTGGCCGTCATCGGCGGCCTCACCGCTTCCGCCTCCGCTTCCGCCCCCGCTCCTGCCTCGGACGGGGCGCAGAAGGCGCCGAAGGAGTCGAGCCTCACCGGTTCCGCCAAGATGTTCCGGGCGGACGGCCAGCAGGTCCGCTTCTCCTTCGACGCACACGGCTTCGCACCGGCCGAGCCCGACGAGCCGGGCGCCCCGGCCGGCACCTCGCGCGGCACCTTCCGGTTCAGCCACTACACCGCCGACGGCAAGCAGGGCGCGTACGCCGAAGGCCGTATCGACTGCCTGCTGACCGGCGGTCCGGTCGCGACCGCCACCGGCGTCATCACCCGCTCCGACCTGCCCGACGGCGCGATCGGCAAGCGCGTCGGCTTCACCGTCTACGACGGGAAGGGCGACGGGAGGAAGGACCGGGTCGGCTACAGCTGGGCCGTGGGCAGCATCACCACGATGGAGGTGCCGAAGTGCCTGAGCGCCGCACCGTACGAGACCGTCGAGAGCGGCGACTTCAAGGTCGAGCACGTGCTGCCGCCCAACCCGTCGGGGAACACGGAGAAGGCGGAGAAGACCGGGAACGCGGGGAACGAGGGATGAGAGCGGCCATGGAGCGCGAACCGAGCCGGCGGGTGGTGCGGCTCGCCCGCCTCGCCGCGCTCGCCCCGCTGCCCACGGGGCTGTGGCGGATCGCCGGGGCGTGCGGAGTGCCGCTCGGTTTCTCCGGGGGAGACGCGCTGGCGGACGTCCGGTTCGGCAGCGGGTTCTCGCTCTACATGATCGGCCTGAGCGTGTTCGCCGAGATGCTGGGCTTCCTCGCCCTGGGGCTCGTCCAGCGGTGGGGCGAGGTCGCCCCTGACTGGCTGCCGCTGATCGGCGGCAGGCGCGTCCCGCCGCTCGCCGCCGTGATCCCCGCCGGTCTGGGGGCCGCCGTGCTGACCCTGCTGGGAGTCATGGGGGCCATCGGCTGGAACGACCCGGGGAACATGGGCGCCCCCGGTTCCCCGACCGGTGTGGCGTACTGGGTGATGACCGCCTGCTACCTGCCCCTGGTGGCCTGGGGACCGCTGCTGGCGGTCGTCACCCTCGCCTACCACCGCCGCCGCCGGAGCCCCGCACCCGGCCTCCGCCCCGTCACCGTGTGACACCTGCGAACTGCACCCGCAGGGGTGACGACGTGACCCCGGACCCTGTGGGAGCGTGCACCCATGCTCCCTACGCCGAACCACGACGAGGGCATCGACCCCGAGCGGGCACTGAAGTTTGCCGTGCGCCGGGTTCGCGGTCAGCGCGCGGAGCTGATCGAAGGCGTCATCGGGGACACCTTCCACTGCTGGAACCACGAGCACGTCCGACACTCTCTCCGTACACAGCTCTCGGCCACGGTCGAGGCACTGGACTGCATCACCGGCTCCGGGGACCTCGACCTGCCCGGATCGTTGAACTGGTACGTCCCCGACCTCGCCGTGGCTCCCAAGGACCTGGCGAAGGGCGGCGGATCCCTCCTCCCCGACCAGACCCTGCTGATCGTGGAGATCACCTCCGAGTCCAACGCCGAGACCGACCGCGTCGTCAAGCGCAGGCGGTACGCCGAGTACGGCGCTCCGCTCTACCTGCTGGTCGACCGGCTGGACAAGACCGTCACCCTGTTCTCCGGACCCGGCCGCCTCGGCTACACCGGGGTCGACGGGCCGCACGCCTTCGGGACGCCGGTGCGGCTGCCGGAGCCGTTCGGGATCGAGCTCGACACCGGTGGGCTGTAGATCCGGCCACCCACGGTAAGGTCGCGCTCACGCGTTCGAACCGGAAGTGCGACACGTGCTAGTTTTCCGGGCCGTGGCGACGACAGAGCTGATATCCGGAACCGGCCCCAACGGTCATGCGGCCGAAAGGGAACGGGCCTTGCCCGTGTCCCTTCCCTCGCTCACCGGGCTGCGGTGGACCGCCGCGCTGATGGTGTTCCTCTACCACGTGCACATCGTGGAGTACTTCGGCGGACGCGCCCAGGACCTGGTCACCTTCGCCTTCGGCGCCGGCAACAGCGGGGTGTCGTTCTTCTTCGTCCTCTCCGGCTTCGTCCTCGCCTGGTCCTCCGCCACGGCCCCCACCGGCCGGCGGGTCCTGACGTTCTACCGGCGCCGGTTCGCCCGCGTGTACCCGCTGCACCTGGTCACCGTCGCGTTCGCGCTGGTCATGGCCGTGGTCTTCGCGCCGGACACCCGCCAGGGGCTGGCGCCGCTGGTGGCGAACCTCGGGCTCGTGCAGTCCTGGGTGCTGGAGATCCCCTACTTCCAGGGCCTGAACCCGGTCAGCTGGTCCCTCGCCTGCGAGGCGTTCTTCTACCTCTGCTTCCCGCTGCTGCTCTGGCCGCTGCGTCGCCTCGGCCCGCGCTCCGCGTGGGTGGCCGCCGGGCTCGCGCTCGCCACCGTGGTGGCGGTCCCGACCGTCTGGGACCTCACCGGCGTCGCCGGCGGCACGGTCTGGGCGCAGTACTTCTTCCCGCTCGTGCGGCTCCCCGAGTTCGTCCTCGGCATCGCCGTGGCCGAACTCGTGCGCTCCGGCCGCTGGCGCGGCCCGGGGCTGACGGCCTCCCTCGCCCTGGCCCTGGGCGGCTATTTCCTGAACTACCAGGCCGACTACGCCTTCCGCTCCGTCGCCTGCACCGTCGTCGGCTTCACCTGCCTGATCGCCGCCGCCGCGCAGGCCGACCTGAAGGGCGAGCCCTCGCCCTGGCGGGGCCGGATCAGCGTGAAGCTGGGCGAGGTCTCCTTCGCCTTCTACATGGTCCACATCCTGGTGATCCGGACCGGCGAGCACCTCTTCGGCGGCCATCCGAAGCTGCCCCTGTGGGACGGCGGCCTGCTGGTGCTCGCCATCGCCTTCTCGGTGTCCCTGGCCCTCGCCTGGGCCCTGCACACCTGGGTGGAGGTCCCCGGACGGCGGCTGCTGCTCAGGCGGTGGCGAGGAACGAGTGCAGCGAGCCGGCCAGCGCCGTGACGAAGGCCTCCCGGACCGGTTCCGGGAGCAGCTCCAGCGACAGGTAGGGGTTGAGGTCCTCCAGTTCGACGAGGAGCAGCTCGCCCGAGGGGGCGCGGCAGGCGTCCACGCGCTGGATCCCGTGCGCGAGGGTGTTCCAGTCGATGAAGCGGCGGGCGAACTCCAGGTCGGCGGGGGTGGGCTCGTAGACCGTGAGCTCCCAGCGGCGCTCAGGGTCCGGGGCGTACAGGGCGTACTGGAAGGCGTCGTCGACGAAGTAGAAGGACACCTCGTAGGCGAAGTCGATCCGCGGCTGGATCAGGATCTCCCCGGCCGGTCCGGAGGGCTCCGCGGTGAAGGTGAGGCCGATGGAGTCGGCGCCCTGCTTGGGCTTGACCGCGTACGCGGGGACGCGCGGCAGCAGGTGCAGGTCGGCCGGGTCGTCGATGGTGGGGATCACCGGGTACCCGGCGGCGGTCAGGTCGAGGAGGTACTGCTTCCCGGCCATGTCGCCGCGGCCGGTGAGCGGGTTGTAGACGCGGGTTCCGGTGGCGAGCGCGGTGGCGCGGAAGGCGTCGTAGGCCTGCCGGTAGTGCAGGACCGGGCCGCTGTTGCGGACGATCACGGCGTCGAAGCCGGGCATCAGGGCCGCGGCGTCCAGCGGGTGGCACAGGGCCAGCGGGAAGTGCTCGCGCAGTCGGGCGGTGAGGAATATGTCCTCGTCGCCGTAGCGGCGGCCGCGCGCCGGGTAGGCCAGGTCGGTCACGTAGAGAAGAGGCATGGCGGCAACCTATCGCGGGCAACGATCAGCGCATGAAATACCTCGTACGGGACAAACTGCTGGCCATCGGGGACGACTACTGGATCGAGGACGAGGACGGCCGGCACGCCTTCCTCGTCGACGGGAAGGCGCTGCGCTTCCGCGACACCCTGGAGCTGAAGGACCGCGACGGCCGGATCCTGATCACCCTGCGGGCGAAGCTGTTCTCGCTGCGCGACGCGATGACCCTGGAGCGGGACGAGCTGCGGCTCGCGGTGATCCGCCGCAAGCGGCTCTCCCTGCTGCGCAACCACTTCCTGGTGACCCTGGCCGACGGCACGGAACTCGACGTCAGCGGGCGGATCCTGGACCGCGAGTTCAAGGTCGAGTACGACGGCGAGCTGCTCGCGCTGATCTCCCGCCAGTGGTTGCGGATCCGGGAGACCTACGCCGTCGACGTGGTCCGGGAGGACGCGGACCCGGCGCTGCTCATCGCGGTCGCCGTGTGCGTGATCCGGATGGCCGAAAAGGAGCGGGAGGGCCCGGACCCCGAAGGGTGAGGCGGCCGCTTCGGGGGACGCTCCGGGCCACGGGGGACCACCCGTCACCAGCAGGCGACCCACGCGATCCTGCCGGAGCACGGCGACGACCGCGGGTACGAGCGGCGGCGCCGGCCCCGGAGCCGGAGTGGCTCCAGGGCCTGGCCCTGCGCTGCCCGGCGGCCCTTCCGGTGCGGGTCGGCCAGCCGCGGACGGCCGGGGCGGGAGCGGACGGGGCGGGAGCGGACGGGCCCACCGGTGGCCCGGCCCGGCCGCCGCGCCGGGTCAGGAGCTGCGGTCGGCGGTGGCGCCCGGGGTGCGCAGGCCCAGCATCCGGTCCTTCAGCGCGGGGAACTGCTCCCGGGTCGCGGCGACCTTCTGCGGGTCGAGGTCGACGGTGAGCACGTCCTCGCCCGGTCCCGCCTCGGCCAGGACCTCGCCCCACGGGTCCACCACCAGGCTGTGCCCCGACTGCTCGACGCCCGCGTGGGTGCCGGCCAGCGCGCAGGCGAGTACGTACGACTGGTCCTCGACGGCCCGTGCGCGGTTGAGCAGTGTCCAGTGGGCGCGGCGCCGGGCCGGCCAGCCCGCCGCCACCACCATGGTGGTGGCGCCCGCGTCGACCAAACCCCGGAACAGCTCGGGGAAGCGCAGGTCGTAGCAGGTGGCCAGGCCCAGGGTCTGTTCCGGCAGGGTCACCGTGGTCAGCGAGTCCCCGGGCGACATCAGCACCGCCTCGCCCTGGTCGAAGCCGAAGCGGTGGATCTTGCGGTAGGTCGCGGCGAGCTCGCCCGCCGGGGACAGCACGAGGGCGGTGTTGTAGAGCGAGCCGTCGCCCGCGCGCTCGACGACCGAGCCCGCGTGCAGCCAGACCCCGGCGTCCCGGGCCGCCTTGGACATCGCCTCGTACGTCGGGCCGTCCAGCGGCTCCGCCTCGGTCTCGAACTGCTCGTAGGCGAAGGCCCCGACCGTCCACAGTTCGGGCAGCACCACGAGATCGGAGCCGCTCTGCTCCCGGACGAGTTCGGCGGCCCTCGACCGCCGGGAAGCCACCGACTCCCCCTCATTCACCGCGATTTGGATCAGCGAGGCGCGCACATTACCACCGTCCTGGCCTGTCGGCCGTCAACTCGGGCCTACGATCGTCACACGAAAGCACTGCCGGGGTGCTCATCGGCAGCGTAGTTTTGGGAATAGTCCACAACGCGCCACTGAAACTGCACGCGAGGGGTCCCGTTGACCGTCCATCCCAGCCTTGAGCCCTATGCCGACGCGTGGACGCATTCCATCGAGGCGATATCCGAGCTGGTGCGCCCGCTGCCCGAGTCCGACTGGAACCGGGCGACCCCCTGCCCCGGCTGGTCCGTCCGCGACATCGTGTCCCACGTCATCGGCATCGAGTGCGAGCAGCTCGGGGACCCGCGGCCGATCCACACCCTGCCGCGCGATCTGCGCCACGTGGTGGACGAGTTCACCCGGTACATGGAGGTCCAGGTTGACGTCCGGCGCCACCACACGGCCCCGGAGATGACCTCGGAGCTGGAGTACACCGTCATCCGGCGGCAGCGCCAGCTGCGCAACGAGAAGCGGGATCCGGCCACGATGGTGCGGGGTCCGCTCGGTGACCAGGTGACGCTGGAGTTCGCGCTGCGGCTGCGGGCGTTCGACGTGTGGATCCACGAGCAGGACCTGCGGGCCGCGCTGGGCGTACCCGGCAACTGGGACTCGCCGGGCGCGTACGTGGCGCGGGACCTCCTCCTCGCCGGGCTGGCGAAGGTGGTCGCGAAGGGGGCGGGCGCGCCCCCCAACTCGGCCGTGGTGGTGGACGTGCACGGGGCGCTGGAGTTCATGCGGATCGTACGGGTGGACGCGGCGGGCCGGGCCACCGTGGAGGAGACGCCCTCGCTGGGCCCGGCCGTGACGCTGACCATGGACTGGGAGACCTACGTACGGCTCGCCGCGGGCCGGGTGCGCCCGCGCGCGGTCGCCGACCGGGTGAAGGTGGAGGGCGACGAGGAGCTGGGCGACGCGATCCTGGCGGCCTTCGCGGTGACTCCGTAGCACCGGCGCCTCCCGACGGCCCTCAGGCCGTGGCCGGGGCGGGCGCCGGATCGCCGTGGGAGGCCACCGGGGCGGGAGCCCGGCGGTCCCGTTCGCGGGCCAGGGCCCGGCCGCGCAGGCCCAGGATCCGGGACACGCCGAGGGCCTGGAGGACGAACACCGAGGCGAAGGCGATCCGGTAGTCGTCGCCGGTGGCGTCGAGCAGGACGCCGACCGCCAGCAGGGTGGTCATCGAGGCGAGGAAGCCGCCCATGTTGGTGATCCCGGACGCGGTGCCCTGGCGCTCGGGCGGGTTGGCGGGCCGGGCGAAGTCGAAGCCGATCATCGAGGCGGGCCCGCAGGTGCCGAGCACCACGCACAGGGCGACGAGCAGCCACATCGGCGCCCGGTCCCCCGGGTAGGCGAGGACGGCGCCCCACAGCGTGGCGGTGGTCGCCACGGTGGCCAGGGCCAGCGGGATCCGGGAGGACTGGCGGCGGCCGACGATCTGGCCGTAGAGCAGTCCGAAGCCCATGTTGGAGGCGACCACCAGGGTGAGCAGCCCGCCCGCGGTGGTCCGGGACAGCCCCTGTGCCTCGACGAGGAACGGCATCCCCCACAGCAGCAGGAACACCATCGCCGGGAACTGGGTGGTGAAGTGCACCCACAGCCCGAGCTTCGTGCCGGGCTCCCGCCAGGAGTCGGCGATCTGACGGCGCACGAAGCCGCCGGAGCCGCCCGTGCCCCGGGCCGGGGCGGCCGTCCCGTACCCCTCGGGGTGGTCCCGCAGGAACAGCACCAGCGGCACCAGCACCACGAGCCCGGCGACCGCGCTGCCCGCGAAGGCGGGGACCCAGCCGAGGCCGTGCAGGACGGGTGCCAGCACGAGGGTGGAGACGAGGTTGCCGGCCATCCCCACCAGCCCGGCCAGTTGCGCCATCAGCGGCCCGCGCCGGGCGGGGAACCAGCGGGTGCCCAGGCGCAGGACGGAGATGAAGGTCATGGCGTCGCCGCAGCCGAGCAGGGCGCGCGCGGCCAGCGCCATCCCGTAGGACGGGGACAGCGCGAAGCCGACCTGCCCGGCGGTGAAGAGGACGGCGCCCAGGGTGAGGACCTTCTTGGTGCCGAGCCGGTCCACCATCAGGCCGACGGGTATCTGCATGCCGGCGTAGACCAGCAGCTGGAGGAGGGAGAAGGCCGCCAGCGCGGAGGCGTTGACGTGGAAGCGGTCGGCGGCGTCGAGTCCGGCGACGCCGAGGCTGGTGCGGAAGATGACGGCGACGAAGTAGACGGCGACGCCGATCGACCAGACGGCCACGGCCTTGCGCCCGCCCGGCGGGTCCTGGGGCAGCCCGCTCATCGGCCCGCCCCCCGCACCAGCGCCTCGACCCGCCCGACGTGCCCGCGTACGGCGGCCGCGGCGGTGTCGGCCTCGCCGGCGCGCAGGGCGTCCAGGATCTCGGTGTGCTCGGCGAGGGTCAGCTCCACCCGGTCGGGGTGCGCGTGCAGCAGGGCCACGCCCATCCGCAGCTGGCGGTCGCGGAGCTGGTCGTAGAGCCGCGACAGGATCTGGTTGCCGGCGTGGCGGACGATCTCGGCGTGGAAGCCCCGGTCGGCGGCCATCAGCGCGGGCAGGTCCCCCACGGCGGCGTGCCGGCGCTGCTCCTCGACCAGTTCCGCGAGCCGCTCCAGCAGGGCGGGGGGTGCGGGTACGGCCCGGCGGACGGTGAACTCCTCGACCAGCAGCCGGGTTTCGATGACGTCGGCGATCTCCTGAGCGGAGACCGGCAGCACCAGGGCGCCCTTCTTCGGGTAGAGCTTCAGCAGGCCCTCGGTCTCCAGCCGCAGCAGCGCCTCGCGGACGGGCGTGCGGGAGACGCCGACGGCCTCGGCGAGTTCCCCCTCCGTGAGCAGTACCCCGCCCTCGTAGCGGCGGTCCAGGACGCCCTGCTTGACGTGGCGGTACACGCGGTCGGCGGCGGGCGGCGGCTTCGGGCCGGGTGCGGCCGTGGGGAGGGGCATGAGCACAGGATAGATACATCATGGATGCGCGCGGTCGCACGTCCGCCATCCGGACGGCCCACCGCCCACCGCTCCTCACCGCTCAGCGAGGACCGTGGACCTCGACCTCCAGCAGGAGTTCGTCGTACGGGGCCTCCTGCGGGTACGGCGGCCTGATCTGGGCGAACCGGATCCGGGCCCGCGCCCCGGGCCGGCGGCCCCGGAGCGTGTACGCCCGCTCGACCGCCCCCCCGGGCAGGAGCCCGCGCTCCGCGCCGGGCCCGGCGTCCGCCACCGCGACCGTGACGGCGTCCTCGTCCCCCGTCACCTGCCAGGTCCACACGTAGCCGCGCGCCCCCCGGCCGGGCAGCCGCAGGGTGTACGTCTCGCCCGGCCCGAGCTCGATCCGGCGCACCTCCACCCGCGGCCCCTCTCATGCCGGGCCGATGACCGGCCCCTCGTGCCAGCCGGCACCGTCCCGCCAGTAGTGCTGGAGCAGGCGGTCGGTGCGCAGGACGACCACTTCCAGGTTGAACCCGAAGCTGCCCTGGAGCATCCCGGTGACCGTGAGCACGTCGTGTCCGAAGACGGCGCCGCGGGCCCACGCGGCGCCCGAGGCGTTCCCGCGCCACCAGTGCTCGACGCGGCCGTCCGCGCGGGCCGCGCACAGTTCGTAGTTCCCGGCGGTGTCCTCGTCCGCGGCCCCGTACTGGGCCTCGACCATGCAGGGCGCCGAGGTGATCCCCCCGCCGAAGACCTCGCCGGGGCGCCAGACGAAGCCGTTGGCGTCGTCGCGCCACCACAGCTGCATCGTGCCGTCCGTACGGGCCGCCACCAGGTCCAGGTGGCGGCTGCGGGTCTGCACCAGGGCGGGGCCGTAGTGGGCGATCCCGGAGGCGAAGCGGCCGCCGTCGTTCCAGGTCCAGGGAGCGCCGTTGATCCGCCACCAGTGGTTCAGGCGGCCGTCGGCGGTGCGCACGACCACCTCGAAGTTGCCCGGCGCGCCGTAGTCGCTCTGGATGAACCCGGGCGTCGAGCCGAGCGCCGCGTCCCCGGGGCCGAAGGCGCCGCCGTCGCGCCAGACGCCGACGGACTGCTCGTAGTACCAGTGGCGCAGCCGGCCGCCCGTGGTGACGTGCAGGGACTCCATGTTCCGGTTGTAGGTGGAGCCGGTGAAGGCGGGCTGGCCGCCGGCGTCGCCGGCGAAGGACGCCCCCCGGGACCAGGCGAAGGGCGCGTCGCCCTCGCGCCACCAGTGCTGGAGCCGGCCGCCGCCGCCCGCCGCCGCGGCCATCTCGAAGTTGCGGTGGGCCCGGCCGTTGCCGCTCTCGTAGACGCTGCCCGCGTGCAGGCGGCGCTTGCTCCAGGGGTCGATGTTGGTGCCGCGCAGTCCGCACTTGGCCCAGTAGTCGATGTTGACCTCGCCGTAGGCGATCCGGCCGTACCCGCCGACGTGGTAGCCGGTCCCCCAGGAGTTCTTGAACAGCCAGCAGCCGGCCGCGTCGTCGTAGCCGACGACCAGCACGCAGTGGCCGCCCGCGAGCCGGTCGCTGGTGCGGTGGTAGACGCCGGAGCCGAGCCCGAAGAAGTCGTCGTAGACGTCGAAGCAGGCGGTGAGCGGGCCGACCGTGTCCAGCCACGCCTTCTGCTGCTCCACGTCCCCGAGACGGACGTATTCGGTGATCCGCACGGTCCGGCCCGAACGGTCCCAGCTGGGCGTGTACTCGGCCCGCCAGGCGTCGCGCCGCTCGGCGGGCAGTCCGGGGGGCGGGGGGCTGTAGGGCCAGCAGTCCGGGTCGGCGAGGCCACCGTTGGCGCGGATCCAGTCGAGGGCGGTCTCCGGGTTGCCTCCCTGCCCGCAGGTGGACTTGAGCCCGTCGTGGACGTCCCCCTCGGACCGCTCCGCCCACACGTCGTGCTCGATCCGGGCCATCGACTCGACGAGACCGGCCGCGCCGAAGGCCCAGCAGGACCCGCAGGGGTTCTGGTCCTTCACCTTCGTCAGCCACGGCCAGCCCCAACGGGACCGCCAGTCCACGGCGGTGGGCCGGCCGGCCGTCACGCCCGCCGCCGTCGGCGCGTCCGCGTCCGTTCCGGCGGCGCTGCCCGTGGCGGTGCCCGCGCCGCCGTCCGAGGGGCCGGATGCGGCGCCGTCCGGCAGCAGGCCGTGCGCGGCGCGGCGCCGGGTCAGGTGCGGATTGCCGCTGGGGTGGCCGATCAGGGCCCTCAGGTCCACGGTCCCGGCCTCCGCGGCCGGGGTCAGGTTCACCCCCGGTTCCAGACCGAGCGCGGGGCGCGGCACGGGCTCCCCGTCGGCCAGGTGCTCGCTCACCGACCACCGCGCCCCCCGCGCCACGAGCTGTGCCCGCAGCTCCCCGGCCGTCTGGACAGACTCCCCCGGCATACCGCCCCCAGCTGCAACCGCCCCGTTCCTGAGCCCCGGGAGCGTCTCCCCGTCGCCGGACCGCGTCAAGGGGGTCCGCGCGGTCGCGCGGAGGCACGGGGGTCGTACGGTGCGGGAAGTCCGCCGACGGCTGCGGCTACGGGGCCATCGCCTGCCCCCCGATGCCCGCGGCCCCCGCCAGCTGTGCCCGCCACCACGCCGCCACCTCGTCGCGGCTCATCCGCGCCCACGGCGGCGTGCGCTCCACCTGTGCCCGGCCCAGCCGGCGGGCCAGGGCGACGAGGTCGCGGCCGGCCGGTCCCCGGGCGGCCTGGTAGGCGTCCAGCAGTTCCTCCCAGGAGTCCGCGCGGCGCCACGCGGCGGCGAACGCGGTCGCGTCCTGGAGCGCCTTCGCGGCGCCGCTGGTGTTGTGCGGGCGCACCACGGTGGCCGCGTCACCGGCGAGCAGGAGCCGCCCGGCGGTGGTGCGCGCGGTCTCCAGGTCGTAGATGGGCTGCACGAAGGTGTCCGCCGGGTCGGTCAGCGTGAGCGCCCGGCCCCAGTACGGCGGGAACTCCCGCTCCAGGAGCTCCCGCAGGTGCCCCGACAGTTCCGGGGTCAGCGCGCCCGGCGGGAAGCTGGTCGGGTCGTCGTAGCGCAGGGCGCCGTCCCTCGGCGGCGGGGCGTAGAGCACCCAGTTCACCCGGGGGCCGTCCGGACCGGGGATCCGGTAGATCACGCAGCTCCCGCCCGCGAAGCAGACGGTGGTGACGGCCTCGGGGTGCGGGTCGGCGCCCCCGCCGTCGGGCTCCGGCAGCCGTGCCGCGTCGAAGTTGCCGCGCCAGCACACGTACCCGGCGTAGTGCGGCCGGGACCCGGGGCAGACCGCCTCGCGGACCACCGAGCGGTAGCCGTCCGCCCCGACGGCCAGGTCGTACCGCTCGACGGCACCGTCGGCGGTCCGCACCTCGGCGGCGCCGCCCGCGTCCGCGGCCACGCCCGCCACCGTCACGCCCTGCCGGTAGCGCACCCCGTCGGGGGTGGCCGCGCGCAGCCCGCGCCACAGCAGCCCCCAGTGGTACGAGTGGAAGGGGAAGGGCTGCTCCCAGATCAGCCGGCCGCCCTGCGCGCCGGGCTCCCGCACCACCCACCGGCGCCGCTCCAGCCGGTGCGCGGGGATCCCCGCGGGCAGCGCCCCGGCCGCGGCCAGTTCGGCGGCCCGGTCGTCGTGGACGCAGAGCCCGAGGCCCCGGTCCGCGAGCCGGCCGCGCGTGCGCTCCAGTACGACGACCTCGTCCGCCCCCGCCCGCACGGCCGCGGAGGCGAACGCGCACCCCGCGATGCTCCCGCCGACCACGGCGACCGTTCCACCCTGCATGTTCCGACTCCCGACCTCGTTGGTTGTGTGCGGAGCCCTACCCAGGCGCGCGGGCGCCCACCGGTGCCCGGCGGCCGGGCACCGCCCATGCGGCTCAGCCGGCGAGGGCCTGCCTGATGCGCTTGAGCGACGGGTTCGTCATGACGGACCCGGTGCCCGTCGGGGAGACCACGCGGACCGTGGGCACCGTTTCGTTGCCGTCGTTGACGGAGCGGACGAACGCGGCGGCCTCCGGGTCGCGCCAGATGTTCACCGGCCGGTAGCGGGTTCCGGTCAGGCGGAGCTTGACCCAGAGCTTGATGCAGAACGTGCAGCCGGGCCGCCAGTACACGGTGACGGCCGGGGCCGAGGCAGGTGATGTGTCCATGCCCGAAGCCTGGCACGGCCGGAGCCCCTGGGAAGCCCCCGGAGCTCCCCTATAGGGTCGGGCGGTATGGATGGCTGGACGGCGCCGAGCGCGATCGAGAGAGAGCTGTACGAGGCGAAGTCCCGCGGGGACTGGCCGGCCTTCCTGGACGCCCTCGCCCGCGCCGAGCTGTTCCTCCCCCAGCACCGCGCCGCCGTCGACGCCGATCCGCGGCAGGCCCGTTTCCACCCCGCCCCCGGCGGGACGAGCCTGGCCGTCTACACCCGGGGCATGCTGCCCGCTCCCGACCCGCACACCGTGTACCTGCGCCAGAGCCTCGCCTGGTTCGCGAACGCCTGGGACGACCGGGACCCCGCCTACCTCGCCGTGAACCCCGGCTGCCCCGCCGAGGCCTACCTCACCACCCGCCCCGAGGACCGCGCCCGCTGGCGCGCGCACTGGGACGCCGCCCCCTCGTGGGGCCTGCCCGAAGGCGCCGTGCACGCCCTGCACACCGGCGGGCCGCTGCACGGTCCGGTCGCGCACGGGCTGGCCGTCGGCGCGCACCTCGCCGTCGCCAACGGGGAGTTCTGGAACGCCCTCGCCCAGCACGGCAACGGCTACACCCGCGAGCGCGAGCGGATGCGCAAGTGGTGGGGCGTCACCGACGGCGCGGGCTGGCTGGAGGCCCTGCGGCAGCTGCAGAACGCCGACGCCGTCAGCCCCGTCTGGGAGTACGCGCTGCGCGTGCGCCGCGTCCTCGCCTCCGACTTCGCCGGGCCCGTCGACGTGGAGCACTGGCGGTACGCCGCCGAGACCAGCCTGCGCCGGGGCGCCGAACGCTCCGCCGAGCCGCAGCTCACCCCCGAAGGCGTCACCGTCGTCGAGCCGCGCCCCGCCGCCGAGGTCGAGGGCGAGATCGCCGGGGTGCGCCGGCTCATCGGCCGGATCGCCCGCTACGAGCAGCGCTTCCGGGCCGACGGGCTGCTCCCGCCGGACGGCTGGGTGCGTTCCGTGGAGGGGTGGGACCACGGCCGGGCCTCCCAGATGGCCCGCTGGGGCGTCGCCACCCGCTACGGCACCCTGGAGGACGCCGAGCGGGGCGTGCTCCGCGCCGGCGAGGCGGCCCGCGGGGCCTACCGCTCCTGGTCGGACTTCTCCGCCGGATACTCCCTCGGCCGCTGCCTGCACTTCGACGAGGAGGAGTTCGGGGACTGGTACGCCTCCTCGCTCGCCACCCACCTGACGCTGACCACCGACCCGGCCAGCCCCTGGCTCAACATCCCCTGGCGCTGAGCGACTTCGGGTAGTCCCGGCGCCGCGCGCCGGACCGGCCCCCGGCCGCTCCGGCGCCAACTAGGCTCCCGCGCATGACGATTGCGCTGAACGACGCCGTGCGCCGGCTCCTCGACTCCCCGCACCCGGCCGTGCTCTCCACCATCGACCCCGACGGCAGTCCGCAGAGTTCGGTGGTCTGGGTGACCCGGGACGGCGACGACGTGCTGATCTCCACCGAGCGGGGCCGGCGCAAGGAGCGCAACGCGGCCCGCGACGGGCGCGTCGGCCTGACCGTCTTCGACCTGGCCAACCCGTACCTCTACGCGGAGATCCGCGGCACCGTGACCGTCACCGAGGACACCGGCCGTACGGTCGCCGTCCGCATCGCCGAGGAGTACCTCGGCCCGGGCGCCGGCAAGGAGTACGGGGACACCGGGGACGGCGCGGTACGGGTGGTCCTGCGGCTCACCCCGTCCAAGGTCCTGGGCAACGCGGCGAAGGGCTAACCCCGCCGCCCCGGCAGGCGCAGGGACGGCAGCAGGGACAGCGCGATCAGGCCCGCCGCCACCGCGTACGCGGTGCGGAAGCCGGCCGGGCCGGTGCCCGCCGCGCCCAGGACCACGGACGTCAGGGCCGTCCCGACCGAGGCGCACAGCTGGGAGTTGATGCTGAGGGCCGTGCTCACCGCCGCCATGCGCGCGGCGGGCAGGTCCCGGCCGGCGGTGGTCATCGTCGGCATCAGCACCATCCCGGCGCCGACGCCCATCAGCATCAGCGAGCCCACGACCTGGCCGCCCGGCACCCCCGCCGTGCCGGTCCGCAGGCCGGCGAGCAGCATGCCGAGGGCCGCGACCGCCACCCCCACGGGGATCAGCCGCCGCGGGGCCACCTCGTCGACGCGCCGGGAGGCGATCTGCATGGTCACCCCGACCGCGAGGCCGACGGGCGCCACCAGCAGCCCCGCCGCGCTCGCGCTCAGCCCGCGCACCTGCTGCCAGTACACCGGGGCCAGCAGCATCGAGCCGAAGTAGCCGCAGGTGAACGGGGCGAGCGTGCCGATGGCGGCGGCGAAGGTGCGGTCTCGCAGCAGCCGCAGGTCGAGCAGCGGCTCCGGCACGCGCAGCGCACGCCGCACGAAGGCCGCGACGAGGACGGCGCCTCCCAGCAGGGGCAGCAGCGCCCCGGGGGAGCCGAACCCGCCGCTCCCGCCGCCCCGGGACAGCCCGTACAGGAGCAGTGCGAGGCCCGGGGAGAGGCTCAGCAGTCCGGGGACGTCGAGCCGCGGCGAAGCCGCCGCGCCCAGGGGGGAGTCCGGGCGCAGCAGCCTCGCCGCGAGAAGGAGGGCGGCCGCTCCGACGGGCAGGTTGACGAGGAAGATCCACTGCCAGGAGGCGGCGTCGATCAGCCAGCCGCCCAGCATCGGCCCGGCCACGGGGCCGACGAGCACCGGCAGCCCCAGCAGGGCCATCGCCCGCCCGAGCCGGTCGCGGTCGGCGGCCCGCATCACCATCGTCATGCCGACCGGCATCAGCAGTCCGCCGCCCAGCCCCTGGACGGCGCGGAAGGCGATCAGGCTGCCGACGCTCCACGCGCACGCGGCGAGCAGGGAGCCGAGGGTGAACAGGGACAGGGCCGTGAGGTAGGTGCGCTTGGCGCCGATCCGGCCCGTCGCCCAGGCCGATGCCGGGATGACGGCGGCCAGGGCCAGGGTGTAGGCGGTGGCGGTCCACTGGACGGTCTCCAGCGGGGCCCCGAAGGACTCGGAGAGCCTGTCGAGCGCCACGTTGACGATGGTCATGTCGAGGACGGACATGACGGCGCCGGTGATCACGACGGTGAGGATGCGCCCGAGCTGCCCGGGCGCGGCCCCTAACGCCGCCGGCGATTCCTCGGCGGTGGGTGCGGTCGGCATCGTGCGGTGACCCTCAGACCTCGTACGGGTGGACCGTGCGGGCGGTTTCGGCGGCAGACATGACTGACTGTCCCCCCTCTGGAGAACCGGGCGGTTGGTTTGTGTCTCTGGCCTGCCAGTAAGCTACAACGCACGTGGTAAGAACCACAACGACCGTTGTGGAGAACGGCGCGAGCGGCGATGGAGGAGCGATGGAGGAGGAAGCCCCGGGCGGCGGCCCGGAGGGGACGGCGGACATGCTCCCGCCCCGGAAGCTGGCCAAGCGGATCGCGATCGCGCGCGCCGCCTGCGCGGTGTTCGGCCGCGAGGGGTACGCGCGCGCCTCCGTCGACGCCCTCGCCGCCGCGGCCGGGGTCTCGACGCGGACGCTCTACAACCACTTCCCCGGAGGCAAGTCGGAGCTCTTCCGGGCCGTCGTGACCTGGAGCTCGGGCGAGGTGCGGGACGCCCACGTGGCCACCGTGCGCACCCTGCTGGACCCCGGGCGCCCGCCCCACCCGGACAACCTGGAACGGGACCTGGCCGCCCTGGTCCGGGCGCTGATCGACGTGATGGTGAAGCACCCCGACCACTTCGCGCTCGTGCGCCACATCCACGCCGAGGCCGACCACGTACCGCCCGAGGTGCTGGCGGCCTGGAAGTCCGCGGGCCCCGGCCCGGTCGGGGACGCCCTCGCGGACGCCCTCGCGGGCCTGGAGAAGGCGGGACTGATCGACGTGCACGGCGACGCGGAGCTGGCGGGCGCCCACTTCACGGCGCTGACCTCCAGCTCCGTCGCACAGCTCTCGCACTACGGGGTCCTGCCCCTGTCCGGGGCCCGGACCGACCGCCTCGTCCGGGGCGGCGTCGCGGCCTTCCTCCGCGCCTACCGGTCCCGCTGAGGGCCCGTCACGGCCGCTTCGGATCCCGGGCGCCCGGCCCGGACGGGGTGCTGACCGCGCCGGTGCGCTCCGCGGTGGGCACGAAGGACCTCAGGGCAGCCGGCCGGCGACCTGTGACCAGGCGTCCACCGACGCGGCCAGCGGGTCCCCGGGGGCCAGGTAGGGGCGGGCGGCGCCCGTCCACCGCAGGAGGTTCCTGATCAGCCTCAGGTGCACGATCCGTTCCCGGGGCAGCGCGCGCCAGTCCCGGGCCCGTGCTGCCGCCTCCGCCGGGGTGAGGTCGATCAGCGCGAGCGCCGCCCGGCACAGCGCGGCCGGGTCCCCGCCCGGTCCGGGCCCGAACTCCCGGATCAGGTAGCTCCGTACGAAGGCCAGGTCGATCCCCCGCACCAGATCGGAGGCTCCCTCGGCCCGCGCGCAGCGGTACGCCGCCGCCACCGCCAGCCGGCCCCAGCGCAGCCGCACCGCGTCCGGCAGGGTGTCGTCCCGCATCCCGCCCACCGCGAGGCCGCGCAGGGTCCGCGGCAGGGGCTCGTCCCCCAGCGGGGGCCCGGTGGCCAGCCAGGCCTCCAGTTCCGCCAGGGCGTGCCCGTCGGGCGGTACGGAGGTCAGCACCTGGCCCCGGCTGAGCAGCGCCACCACGGCCCCCGTCAGGCGGACCCGCGCCGTGTGCCCGGCGTCGAAGGAGTCGGCCGGGCGGCCGTGGCGCTCTATGCGGCGCAGCCCGAGCCGCGACGGCCCGGCGGCGTAGACCTGCCCGGACCGGGCGACTCCGCCGAGGCACCGTACGAGGCACACGCCGCCCGTGACGTCGGCCTCCTCGACGGAGTACACCTGCAACTCGGTGATGGGCACCCCGACCCCCCTTCCCGGTGGGGGAGGTTACCGCGTCACACCGCCGCCGGCTCCTCCAGGACGAGGCGGATCTCGGTGACCTCGTAGCCGGCCCGGTCGAAGGCGGCGGCCATCGGGACGTTGACGGTGTCGGTGGTCGCGGTGATCCGCCCCGCGCCGTCGGCGGCGTGGAAGCGGGTGATCTCGCCGAGGACCTCGTCGATGAGGCCCTTGCCGCGCTGCTCCGGGACGATGCCGAGGTAGCCGACGTTGCGGTGGTAGGGGGTCGCGGAGGGGATGGCCATCCCGGCGAGGGTGCCGTCGGGCAGGTGGGCCAGGCGCCACCAGGAGCGCTCGCCGGGGCAGTCGAGGTAGAAGTCGAAGTCGTCCCGGGCGAACTCCTCCTCCGTCATCACCGCCAGTTCCTGCCGGGTGTTCACATCGAGGCTGCCCCGGGAGAGCCGGGCGAAGACGTCGAGGAACTCCTCGTCGGTGCCCTCGCGGAAGACGAGGCGTCCGGTGGGTGCGGCGGTCCCGGCGGCCGGGGTCCACTCGTAGCGCAGGCGCTCGACCTCCTGCGTCAGACCGGCCCGCCGCGCGGCCTCCCGCCGCCAGGCGACCGCCGCGGCCCGCGCCGGGTCGGACCGCCAGTCGCGGGGCAGCGGGATGTTGTAGCCCGGGGCCTTGCCGAAGGCGGCGTGGCCGGCTTCCAGGAGGCCCGCGGCGAGGCCGGCCGGGTCGGCCACGCCCTCGCGGACCTGGAGACAGTCGAGCACGACGGGCCGCCCGCTGTCGGCGCGCCCCCACCACAGGGCGCGGGCGAGCAGCTCCCCGTCCTCGTCCTCGGCCGTCCAGATCCACTCGGCACGGATCCGGTCCGCGGCGAGCTCCTCGCGGATCCGCTCGGCGGTCAGGGCGGCGACGGGGCCGTCGGCCCGGTAGGCGACGGCACGGTCGAGGGCGGTGGGGTCTGCGGTGGCAGCGCGGAGGATCACCCGGCGATGATCACACGTCGAGATGCCTCTGACCAGGCATTTCAGCTGTGAGGAAGCGGAACGCGAGGGGCCGGTACCGCGCACGTGCGTGCATGGTACCGGCCCCTCGGAAGGCGTGCCGCGAAGCCGTTACGACCAGGTGATCAGCCGGCGCGGGTGCTCCAGGACGGCCGCGATGTCGGCCAGGAAGCGGGACCCGAGCTCGCCGTCGATCAGACGGTGGTCGAACGACAGCGCCAGGGTGGTGACCTGACGGGCCTTCACCTTGCCCTTGTGGACCCACGGCTGGAGCTTGATCGCGCCGACCGCAAGGATCGCGGACTCGCCCGGGTTCAGGATGGGCGTACCGGTGTCGACGCCGAAGACGCCCACGTTGGTGATGGTGATGGTGCCGTTCTGCATGTCGGCCGGCGAGGTCTTGCCGTCGCGGGCCGTGGCGACCAGCCCGGACAGGGCCGTCGACAGCTCGCCGAGGGTCTTGGCGTGCGCGTCCTTGATGTTCGGGACGATCAGCCCGCGCGGGGTGGCCGCCGCGATGCCCAGGTTGACGTAGTGCTTGAGCACGATCTCCTGGGCCGCCTCGTCCCAGGACGCGTTGACGTCCGGGTTGCGGCGGATCGCGACGAGCACGGCCTTCGCGATCAGGAGCAGCGGGTTGATCCGCAGACCCTGGAGGTCCGGGTCCTCCTTGAGCTCCTGGACCAGCTTCATCGTCCGGGTCACGTCGAGCGTGATGAACTCGGTGACGTGCGGCGCGGTGAACGCGGAGTTGACCATCGCCTGGGCCGTGACCTTGCGGACGCCCTTGACCGGGATCCGGGTCTCCCGCGCCGAGGCCTCCACGGCCTGCGGTACGGGTACGGGCGCCTCGGCGGCCGGAGCCGCGGCGACGGCCGGAGCCGGGACGACGGCCGCGGGCGCCGGGGCGATCGCGGCGGCAGCGGCGGCGTGCACGTCCTCGCGGGTCACGATGCCGCCGTCCCCGGTGGGGACCACCACGGCCAGGTCGATGCCGAGGTCCTTGGCGAGCTTGCGCACCGGCGGCTTGGCCAGCGGGCGCTCCCCGTCCGGCTGCGCCGGGACGGAGACGGCAGGAGCGGCGGGAGCCGCCGGGGCGACCGGGGCCGCGCTGCCGTTCCGCGCGGCCACGGCGGGCGCCGGTGCGCCGGTGCCGTTGGCCGCGGGCGTGCCGGCGGCCGCCTTGCGCGGGCGGCGCTTGGTGGAGGCCGTGGAGACCCCGTAGCCGACCAGGACCGGCTGGCGCCCCTCGGGGGCCGGCTCCTCCTCGGCGGCGACGGCGGCGGCCGGGGCCGCCTCGGCCGGGGCCACCGCGGCGGCCTCGCCCGCGTCGCCCGCACCCGGAGCCGTCTCGACGGAGATGATGACCTGGCCGACGTCGACCGTCACGCCCTCCTCGAAGAGCAGCGCGTGCACCACCCCGTCGAAGGGGATCGGCAGCTCCACGGCCGCCTTCGCGGTCTCGACCTCGCAGACGACCTGCCCGTCGGTGACGGTGTCACCCGGCTGGACGTACCACTTGAGGATCTCGGCCTCGGTCAGGCCCTCGCCCACGTCGGGCATCTTGAATTCGCGGATCGTCATGGCAGGGCTCTCCTCAGTACGCCAGCGAGCGGTCGACGGCGTCGAGCACCCTGTCCAGGCCCGGCAGGTACTCGTCCTCCAGGCGGGCCGGCGGGTACGGGGCGTGGAACCCGCCCACGCGCAGCACCGGAGCCTCCAGGTGGTAGAAGCACCGCTCCGTGATGCGGGCGGCGATCTCCGCGCCCACGCCCAGGAACACCGGCGCCTCGTGGACGACCACGAGCCGGCGGGTGCGCTCGACCGAGGCCTGCAGTCCGTCGAAGTCGACGGGGGACATCGAGCGCAGGTCGACGACCTCCACCGACTTGCCCTCCTCGGCCGCGGCGGCCGCCGCCTCCATGCAGACCTTCACCATGGGGCCGTAGGCCGCCAGGGTCAGGTCGGTGCCGGAGCGGGTGACGCGTGCCTTGTGCAGCTCGCCGGGGATGGCGTCGACGTCGATCTCGCCCTTGTCCCAGTAGCGGCGCTTCGGCTCGAAGAAGATCACCGGGTCGTCGCTGAGGATCGCCTGCTGGAGCATCCAGTAGGCGTCACTGGCATTGGACGGCGAAACCACCTTCAGGCCCGGGACGTGCGCGAAGAGCGTCTCAGGGGACTCGCTGTGGTGCTCGACCGCGCCGATGCCGCCGGCGTACGGGATGCGGATGACGACCGGCAGCTTGATCTTGCCGAGGGAACGTGCGTGCATCTTCGCGAGCTGCGTGACGATCTGGTCGTACGCGGGGAAGACGAAACCGTCGAACTGGATCTCCACGACCGGCCGGTACCCGCGCAGGGCCAGGCCGATGGCGGTGCCGACGATGCCCGACTCGGCGAGCGGGGTGTCGATGACCCGCTCCTCGCCGAAGTCCTTCTGGAGTCCGTCGGTGATGCGGAAGACACCGCCCAGCTTGCCGACGTCCTCGCCCATGATCAGGACCTTGGGGTCCGTCTCCATGGCTTTGCGCAGCGACTCGTTGAGCGCCTTCGCGATCGTCATCTTCTCGATGGCCATGGTGGTCACTCCCCACCCTCGAAGGACGCGAGGTAGGCGGCGAACTGCGCGCGCTCCTCGTCGACGAGCGCGTGCCCGTCCGCGTAGACGTTCTCGAAGATCGCCATGGTGTCGGGGTCGGGCATGGAGCGCACGACCTCGCGGACACGCTTGCCGAGCGTCTCGCTCTCGGCCTCCAGCTCCTCGAAGAAGGCCTCGTCGGCGCCGCCGGAGGCGAGCAGGTGGGCCTTCAGGCGCAGGATCGGGTCCTTGGACTCCCAGGCCGCCGTCTCCTCGTCCCGCCGGTACTTGGTCGGGTCGTCGGAGGTGGTGTGCGCGCCCATGCGGTACGTGAACGCCTCGACCAGGGTCGGGCCCTCTCCCCGACGGGCCCGCTCCAGGGCCCAGCGGGTGACCGCGAGGCAGGCGAGGACGTCGTTGCCGTCGACGCGGACGCCGGGGAAGCCGAAGCCCTGGGCGCGCTGGTAGAGCGGCACGCGCATCTGGCGCTCGGTCGGCTCGGAGATCGCCCACTGGTTGTTCTGGCAGAAGAACACGACGGGCGAGTTGTACACGGCGGAGAAGTTGAAGGCCTCCATGACGTCGCCCTGGCTGGACGCTCCGTCGCCGAAGTACGCGATGACCGCGGAGTCGGCTCCGTCCTTGGCCACGCCCATGGCGTAACCGGTCGCGTGCAGCGTCTGCGAGCCGATGACGATCGTGTACAGGTGGAAGTTGTTGGTGGTGGGGTCCCAGCCGCCGTGGTTCACACCGCGGAACATGCCGAGCAGGTTCGTCGGGTCGACGCCGCGGCACCAGGCCACGCCGTGCTCGCGGTAGGTCGGGAAGACGTAGTCGTCGTCGCGCAGGGCCCGGCCGGAGCCGATCTGTGCGGCCTCCTGGCCGAGCAGCGAGGCCCACAGGCCCAGCTCGCCCTGGCGCTGGAGAGCGGTCGCCTCACCGTCGAAGCGGCGGGTCAGGACCATGTCGCGGTAGAGCCCGCGCAGGTCCTCGGTGGTGATGTCCGCGACGAAGGGCGCGAACTCCGCGACGTCGGGGTGGTCCCCGGCGTCGACCCGTTCACCTTCGGGCGTCAGCAGCTGTACGAGCTGAGGTTCGGCGTCGTGCGGCTGTGCGGTGGCAGCGGCGGTCTTGCGGGCGCTCGCCGCGCCAGCCGCCCGCTTGGTGCCGCTGCTGCGTCGCGGCTTGCGCGCGGCAGTGCTCTCCACGGTCACGTGTGCTCCTCCGTCGGTCCGGCACCCGGGTTCTCCGGGGACCAGTGCGGCTCACCTGTATCCGTACCCGCGCACGGGGTGGGTGCACGGCACGTACGGGATTCAGGCGTGACAGGTGCCCCGGCGAGTGCCCTGCGCAATGCACGTTACCCAGTGCGTCGCATAACTGCGAAACCCCACTTGACCTGGGATTTTGCTTGGATATCCAAGTAAATCGGCGGCTGCGGGAACAACGACTGGTCACAGCCTTGCAGGGGGCCGGAACAACGGCACGTTATCCCGGGTAACCCCGCCAGGGAAGGGGTGAGTGTGTGAAGATGACTTTGTGCGCGAAGACGGAAAAATCAAGGTATTCCTCCTGGACGACCACGAAGTGGTACGTCGGGGCGTTCATGAGCTCTTGTCGGTAGAAGACGACATCGAGATCGTCGGTGAGGCCGGCACCGCCGCGGACGCGCTCGTGCGCATCCCGGCCACCCGCCCCGACGTGGCCGTTCTCGACGTACGGCTCCCGGACGGGAGCGGGGTCGAGGTCTGCCGCGAGGTGCGCTCCCAGAACGAGGACATCAAGTGCCTGATGCTGACCTCGTTCGCCGATGACGAGGCCCTCTTCGACGCGATCATGGCCGGTGCCTCGGGTTACGTCCTGAAGGCCATCCGCGGGAACGAGCTGCTCAGCGCCGTACGGGACGTGGCGGCCGGCAAGTCTCTGCTGGACCCGGTCGCGACCGCGCGGGTGCTGGAGCGGCTGCGCGACGGCAAGAACGGCAAGGGCGACGACCGCCTCTCGAACCTCACCGAGCAGGAACGCAAGATCCTCGACCTGATCGGCGAGGGCCTGACGAACCGCGTCATCGGGGAGCGGCTGCACCTCGCGGAGAAGACCATCAAGAACTACGTCTCCAGCCTGCTGTCGAAGCTGGGGATGGAGCGCCGTTCCCAGGCCGCCGCGTACGTGGCGCGCCTCCAGGCGGAGAAGCGCTAGCCTCCGGCGGATCTGCGGCCCGGCCCGACCGTCCTTCGAGCGGCGGCGGGCGGCGGCGCTGCGGGCGGCGGCGCTCCGGCGCCACGGGGCGGGCCGTGTCATTCGGGACGAACGTCCCAGATCATCGGGGCTGGATCCTCTTCCCCGACGTCCGGTCGGTGCCGGAGAGTGGTCCCCATGTCACCGGAGGAACTCCACGCCATCGAACTGCTGCACCGTGTGCCCTACGGCCGGGTCGCCACGAGCATGCGCGCGCTGCCCTTCCTCGCCCTGGCCCGCCACATCGTGGTGGACGGCGAGGTCGTGCTGAGAATGCACGCCGGATTCGGCTACCACCAGGCGTGCAACGGCAGTGTCGTCTCGTACGGGGCGGACAACTCCAATTCCCCGGACCCGCACCTTTGGTCGGTGCAGTTCACCGGGACCGCACGGATCGTCGAACCCACCACCGCGGAACTGGAACTATTCGGTCCAGCCCCGCATTTCGCGGACGGCGCGGTGTTCGACCCCGTCTACATGCGTATCGAACCCCAGTTCGTCACCGTGCACACCCTGGCGGGACGTCCGGACGGCCGGAACCGGGGCCCGCTGCCGGACCGGCAGTACCAGCACATGCTCTGATCAGCGCATTCACGTAAAAAGGCCCGGCGGGTGAATTCCCGCCGGGCCTTTTCCCGTACATCCGATCGCGCGGTTACTGCGGTTCGCCGGCCGGGTTGTCGCCGCCACCGGAGGTGGGCGGCACCGTCTTCGGGGGCGTCGTCTGCGGCTTCGTCGGCGGCGTCGTCTGCGGGGCCGTCGGGGACTTCGTGTCCGGCGGCGGGGTGGTGGCGGAGGACGACGTCGGGTTGGTGCTCGGCGTGTTCTTGGTGCGGGTCGGCGTCGGCGCGAACGTCTCCTCGCGCGAACCGCCGGAGTCGGTGCTCGGCGGGTTCGACGGGGTGTCCGGCGTCGAGCTCGGGCTGCTCTGCGTGGTGCCCGGGGAGCTCTGGCTGGTGCCCGGCTTCCCGCCGTCGCCCTTGCCGGTGTTGCCCACGGTCTTCACCGCGTACGCGACACCGCCGGCGATCGCGAGGACCGCGAGCAGCGCGAACACCCACATCTTCCACTTGCCGCCGCGACGGCCGTCGTAGCCGCCGTCGTAGCCGTTGTACCCGCCGTGGCCGTTGCCCGGACCGCCGTGACCGCCGCCGGGGAAGGCCGTGCCGTCGTCGGGGTTGAGCGGGGGCACCATCGGCTGCTGGAACTGCGAGGTCGTGGCGTGCGCGTTGTACTGCGGACGCGGGCCGCCGTTGCCGCCCGCGGGCATGGCCGTGGTGGCCGCGCCGCCCGGCTGGCCGTGCGGGAGCGACATGGTGACGGGGCCGGTGTTCCAGGTGCCGGTGTTCGGCCCCTGGTCCTGGAGCATCTGGAGCGCGTACTGGACGAGCCCCCGCATCTCCTCGGCGCTCTGGAAGCGGTCGTCCGGGTCCTTGGCCAGCGACCGCATGACCAGGCCGTCGAGTTCCTGCGGGATCGAGTGGCCCTCGGGCAGCTGCGACGGCGGCACCGGCGCGTCCTGGACGTGCTGGTAGACCACCGACAGCGGGGTCTCACCGGTGAAGGGGGGCCGCAGCGCGAGGAGTTCGTAGAGCAGACAGCCGGTCGCGTACAGGTCGCTGCGGTGGTCCACGGCCTTGCCGAGGGCCTGTTCCGGCGACAGGTACTGCGGGGTGCCCATGACCATGCCGGTCTGAGTCATCGTCGACTGCGCGCCGTGCAGGGCGCGGGCGATGCCGAAGTCCATCACCTTCACCGCACCGGTGTTGGTGATGATGACGTTGGCGGGCTTGATGTCGCGGTGCACGATGCCGTGCTGGTGCGAGTACGCCAGCGCCTCCAGCACGCCGGAGACGATGATGAGCGCCTGCTCGGGCCCGGGGGCCTCGGCGCTGATCAGCAGGTCCCGGATGGTGCGGCCCTCGACCAGCTCCATCACGATGTAGGGGACGACGTTCGGGCCGACCTGGTCCTCGCCCGAGTCGTACACCGCCACCACCGCGTGGTGGTTCAGTCCGGCGACCGACTGTGCCTCACGCGTGAAGCGGGCCTTGGAGACCGGGTCCTCGGCGAGGTCCGCGCGCAGCAGCTTCACGGCCACGGTGCGGCCCAGCCGCACGTCCTCGGCGGCGAAGACCTCCGCCATGCCGCCGCGGCCCAGTCGGTGGGTGAGACGGTAACGTCCGTCGCCCACCAGGCCGCCGGCGCCCCAGTGCTCAGGACCGTCGGCCATCCCGGCGCCGTTTCCCTCGGGTTCGGGTGCCATCAGTCCTCGCCGTCGTCTCTCTCGTCCGCTCTAGCGGTGGGTCCTCATCGGGTGCTCCGATGAACGCTACAGCCTCCGAACCGGTCACCGTTCGGACACAGACACCCTGTGGCCCCATGGTCACGCAGCGGGCACCGGCTTGACGTGTGCTTGCCCTCCGGCAGACTGGGCGCGACATGCGCTCAGCCAGACGCGTAGGGACACAGCCCGAGGGGAAGCAACAGTCATGAGCCAGGACGGCACACAGGGCCGGTACGCAGGCGGCTCCCTGGCCGGTGGCCGTTACCAGCTAAGGGATTTGCTGGGCGAGGGAGGCATGGCCTCGGTCTACCTCGCGTACGACTCCGCGCTCGACCGCCAGGTCGCCATCAAGACCCTGCACAGCGAACTCGGGCGCGAAGCCTCCTTCCGCGAGCGCTTCCGGCGTGAGGCGCAGGCTGTTGCGAAACTGTCGCACACCAATATCGTCTCGGTCTTCGACACCGGCGAGGGCGAGGTGACGTTCGGCTCCTCCGGCGCCGACGGCACGGTCATGCCGTACATCGTCATGGAGTACGTGGAGGGGCAGCCGCTCGGCTCCGTCCTCGACGCGGACGTCCACCAGTACGGGGCGATGCCGGCCGACAAGGCGCTGCAGGTGACGGCCGACGTACTGGCCGCGCTGGAGACCAGCCACGAGATGGGCCTGGTCCACCGCGACATCAAGCCCGGCAACGTGATGATGACCAAGCGCGGCGTGGTCAAGGTCATGGACTTCGGCATCGCGCGGGCCATGCAGTCGGGGGTCACCTCGATGACGCAGACCGGCATGGTCGTCGGCACCCCGCAGTACCTCTCGCCGGAGCAGGCGCTGGGGCGGGGCGTGGACGCCCGGTCCGACCTGTATTCGGTCGGCATCATGCTGTTCCAGCTGCTGACGGGCCGGATCCCGTTCGAGGCGGACTCCCCGCTGGCGATCGCGTACGCGCACGTCCAGGAGGAGCCGGTCGCTCCGTCGAGCATCAACCGTTCGATCACCCCGGCCATGGACGCCCTGGTGGCGCGGGCCCTGAAGAAGAACCCGAACGAGCGCTTCCCGACGGCCGCGGCCATGCGGGACGAGATCTCGCGGGTCATGTCCGCCGGACAGACCGGGGCTCCGGTCATCGTCCCGGGCGCCGGCCCGGGCGGCAGCGGGGCGGGCGTCGGCTCGGCGGTGTTCCCGCCGGTGGACTCCGGGTTCCAGGCACCGCCGGCGCAGTCGCTCCAGCAGCCGTACCCGGGCGCGCACACCCCGCCGCCGTCCCCGTACGCGCCGACGCCCCCGCCGCAGCAGCACACGCAGGGCGGCTATTCGTACCCGCACACCCCGGCGCCGCAGCAGCAGTACGCCCCGCAGACCCCGCCGCCGTTCACCATCTCCCCCTCCCCGGCGCCCGCCCCGTCGGCCTCCTCGTCGGGCGGCGGGAAGCGGAACACCCCGGTGGTGGTCGGGGCGATCGCGGTGGCCCTGCTGGCCATCGGCGGCCTGATCGCGGTACTGAACTCGGGCGGCGACCAGGGCGACGGCGGCACGGCCGCGCCGGACAAGTCGGCGTCCGCGTCCGCTCCCGCGGCGGCGGGCCACAAGGGGCCGGACACCTCGCGCACGATCGCCCTGGAGAAGTGCAAGAGCCCCACGAAGTCCTACAAGGACGCCTCGAAGGTCGTGGCACCTGACTTCCGCTACAAGAACCTGCGCTCGGTGAAGGAGTGCATCCAGGCCGCGGGCTGGAGGTTCGTCATCCAGAACCGTGACGAGGCGGTCTACGGTCAGGACACCGTCCTGGAGCAGCTGCCGGCGGCGGAGTCGGACGTCGCCAAGGAGGGGACGGAGTTCACCCTGATCGTCTCCACCGGCGACCCGCAGTAGGACACCCCGGGGGCGCCCCACGGGCGTACGCCCCCGCGTGCGCCGGTGCGCCGGTGCGCCGGGACCCCGGTCACGGGAGGGTTCCTCCACCACACGATGGAGGAACCCTTGCCCACCGTCTCCCGTTCCCTGACCGTCTCGGCCGTGGCCGCCGCCGTCGGCGCCCTGCTCGTCGCACCCGCGTCCGCCGCCGCTTCCGTCTGAGCACCGACTGCTCCTCCCCGCGGGCGTGCGCCTCTACACGCTCGACACCGCCGGGCACACCCGCTGCCGGCAGTGGCGCCTGAACGCCAACGGTTCGGGCAGCAGGCAGAGCCGGACCACCTCGCTGGACGACGCCCGGGGCATCTCCCCCGTCGGCGCGGAGGCCGTGGCCTTCGACGACCGCGGCTACCGGCAGCCGTGCGGGTCCGCCTCACCGGCCGATCCCACGGCACCAGGTCCTGTCGCCGAGGCACCGCCGAAGGACTGAGCTCCGCTCCGGGCCACCCTCACGGACGGCCCGGGGTGCCGGTTTTGCCCCATTATGCAAATCTGAGGACGTCATTCCGACGCCTCGATTCCGACGGCTCGGTCCCGCCGCCCCGGCGTCCCCGCGTCCCGGCCGCACGGAAGGGGAGGGACTCCCCGTGACTCGACGCCCGCGCGCGCCGCGCTGGACCGCCGGGGCCCTGCTGGCCGGGGCCGCACTGCTGGCCGCCGCGCCCGCGGGAGCGCCGCCCCCCGCCCGCGCCCCCGCAGCCCTCGCCGCGACGACGGCCGGGGCGAAGACGGCCGGGGCGAAAACAGCCGCCGTGGTGGCCGAAGTACCGGAAGAGGCCTACGAGGAGCTCGCCGGCAGCGCGGCCGGCGTCGGCCGGGAGCACCCCGGCCGGCCCGCCGAGGAGCCCCCCGCCGCCGAGTTCGCCGCGGCCCCCCACGCGGTGCACCCGGCCCGCCCGAGGCCCCAGAACCCGGATCCGGCCGCGCCCGCCCACGTGCCCCCGGGCACCACCCCGGGCACCACCCCGGGCACCACCCCGGGCGCCACCCCGAACCCCGCCCGGAGCCCCGCCCGGAACTCCCCCCGCGAGCCCGTCCCGAACCACCCCTCCGCGGTCACCGCGGTCGGCGCGGAACCCAACGGACGGGCCGCCGACCTGGCCGCACACATGCTGCCGCTCGGCACCGGGCTGGCCCTGATGGGACTGGGCCTCGGATACATGGGCGTGCGGCTGCGCCAGGGGCGCTGACCGGGGCACCGGCCGGGCCGCACGGACCATACCGGGTATACATACTGGGTATGCCACGGTATACATACTCAGTATGTCGATCCGTCACGGGCTTCTCGCCCTACTGGAACGGGGCCCCCGCTACGGGTCCCAGCTGCGTTCCGAATTCGAATCCCGCACCGGCTCCACCTGGCCGCTCAACGTCGGGCAGGTGTACACGACCCTCGGCCGCCTGGAGCGGGACGGGCTCGTCGCCCCCGGCGGCGAGGACACCGCCGGGCACACCCTCTACGCCATCACCGACACCGGCCGCGCCGAACTCCGCGAGTGGTACGAACGCCCGGTCGACCGCACCAACCCGCCCCGCGACGAGCTCTCCATCAAGCTCGCCATGGCCGTGGGCGCCCCCGGCGTGGACATCCGCGCCGTCATCCAGTCCCAACGGCACGCCACCATCAAGGCGATGCAGGACTACACCCGGCTCAAGGCCCAGGCCGTCACCGCCATCGAGAGCGGCCGCTCCGACGAACGCGACGACCTGGCCTGGCTGCTGGTCCTGGAACAGCTCATCTTCCAGACCGAAGCCGAAGCCCGCTGGCTCGACCACTCCGAGTCCCGGCTGGTCCGGCTGGCCGCCCGCGCCGCCGCCGAGCCCGCGCCGCCGGCCGCCCCCGCGGCGCCCCCGGCCACCGGCCCCGCCGCAGACACCACCGCCGTCCGGTCCCGCAGCGCCCGTACCCGGCGCGGCTGAACCACACCCTCCCAGGGGGATCCCTATGCCTGACCAGCACCGTTCCCATGCCATACCCCGGACCGGAGGCCACGCCGCGCCCCGGTCCGCGGACCGGCCCGTACTCCAGCTCGACCGGCTCGTCCGCACCCACGGCAGCGGCGCCACCGAGGTACACGCCCTGCGCGGCATCGACCTGAGCGTCCACGCCGGAGAACTCGTCGCCGTCATGGGGCCTTCCGGCTCCGGGAAGTCGACCCTGCTCACCCTCGCGGGCGGGCTCGACACCCCCACCAGCGGCCACGTCATCGTCGAAGGCGTGGACATCACCACCGCGGGGCGCCGGCAGCTCGCCGCCCTGCGCCGCCGCAGCATCGGCTACGTCTTCCAGGACTACAACCTCATCCCGGCCCTCACCGCCGCCGAGAACGTGGCCCTGCCCCTCGAACTCGACGGCACCTCCGCCCGCAAGGCCCGCGCCGCCGCCCTCGCCGCCCTGGACGAGATCGGCCTGCGCCCCCTCGCCGAACGTTTCCCCGACGAGATGTCCGGCGGCCAGCAGCAGCGCGTCGCCCTCGCCCGCGCCCTGGTCGGCGACCGCCGCCTGGTCCTCGCCGACGAACCCACCGGCGCCCTCGACTCCGAGACCGGCGAATCCGTCCTGGCCCTGCTGCGCTCCCGCTGCGACGCGGGCGCCGCCGGCATCCTCGTCACGCACGAACCCCGGTTCGCCGCCTGGGCCGACCGGGTCGTCTTCCTGCGCGACGGCAGCGTCGTCGACGAAACCCTGCGCAGCCGGGCAGACTCGTTGCTCTCCGGGCGGGCGGCCGGCCTGTGAGTTCCCTGTTCGGATCCTGGTACCACCCCTGGGTCGCTGCCCTGCGCATCGCCCGCCGCGACGCCTGGCGTGCCAAGGGCCGCAGCGTCCTGGTCCTCTCGATGATCGCCCTGCCGATCGTCGGGGTGAGCGCCGCCGACCTCACCCTGCGCAGCTCCGAGCTCACCACCGA
This sequence comes from Streptomyces sp. AB3(2024), assembly GCF_041862025.1. Lineage (NCBI taxonomy): Bacteria > Bacillati > Actinomycetota > Actinomycetes > Kitasatosporales > Streptomycetaceae > Streptomyces > Streptomyces sp. AB3(2024). Next base: position 135,983 of record NZ_JBGWAB010000001.1, on the reverse strand, counting down.
GCAGCGGCTGACCCGTCAGATCGGCGCCGCCGACGCCCGGTTCTCCGAGACAGGCCTCGACGGCCCGATCCTCCAGCACCCCGACGGCGAGCACTACGCCCCCGTCGGCGGCTACGACAAGTACCGGCCCGACCCGGAGAAGAAGCAGTCCTCGCTGAAGGCGGCGATCCCGGCCGGCGCCCAGGTCGCCGAGGACGGCAAGGGCAGCATCAAGGTGCACACCGTCCACGGGCTGCTCCAGACCGAGCTGCGCGAACTGGACGTGCACGACCCGCTGACCCACGGCCTGATCACGCTCGACCGCGGCCGGCTGCCGCAAGGGCCCGGCGAGGTCATCGCCACCAACGCCTTCCTGGAGGAGTCCGGGCTGCACGTCGGCTCCGCGGCCACCCCGCGCGGCTCCCCCTCCGCCTACCGCATCGTGGGCGCCTACGAGCTCCCGTCCGAGCTGCGGCGCGCCGAACTCCTGGCCCTCCCCGGGTCCTTGTTCGCCCCGCTGGACCGGGCCCTGCGGGCCGACTCCGGGACCGGGCTCCACACCTACACCTCCTACCTCGTCTCCGTCGGCGGCGAAGGTTTCACGTGGAACACGGTCACGGCGGCCAACGCCAAGGGCGCCCTGGTCAACTCCCGCGCCGTGACCCTGCGCCCGCCCGCCGACTCCCAAGTGCCCCTGTTCAAGCAGGAGCCCAAGGACCGCTACACCCAGGACGGCGACGGGGGCAAGGTCACCGAGCGGGCCGTCCTGGCCACCGTCGTGGCCCTGACCATGCTGGAGATCTGCCTGCTCGCCGGACCCGCCTTCGCGGTCGGCGCCCGGCGCTCGCGCCGCCAGCTCGGCCTGGTCGGCGCCAACGGCGGCGACCGACGGCACATCCGCGCCGTCGTCCTCTCCGGCGGCCTGGTGATCGGCGCCGCCGCGGCCCTCCTCGGCACCGCGATCGGAACGGCTCTGACCCTCGGGCTGCGGCCGGTGCTCGAAGAGCAGATCGGCAGCCGGTTCGGCGGCTTCGGCGTCCGCCCGGCGGAGCTCCTCGGCATCGCCCTGCTCGCCGTGCTGACCGGCCTGCTCTCCGCGATCGCCCCCGCCGTCACCGCCTCCCGGCAGACCGTCCTGGCCTCCCTCACCGGCCGCCGCGGCGTCCGCCGGGCCGGCCGGGTACTGCCCGTCATCGGTCTGCTCGCCATCGCCGGCGGCGTCACGATCGCCCTCTACGGGGCCGAGTACCGGGTCAGCCCCACCTTCGTCTCGGGCGGCAGCGCCCTCGCCGAACTGGGCGTCGTCGCCCTCACCCCGGTGCTGGTCGGGCTCTTCGGGCGGCTGGGCCGGATGCTGCCGCTGTCGCCCCGGCTCGCCCTGCGCGACGCCGTCCGCAACCGGGGGCGTACGGCACCCGCCGTGGCCGCCGTCCTGGCCGCCGTCGCCGGAACCGTGGCCGTCTCCACGTACCAGCACAGCAAGGACGTCCAGGCCCGCCACGAGTACACCGCCGAACTCCCCTCCGGGTCCGGCTACCTGATAGCCAGCGACAACCGCGGCCACAAGGACGTACCGGCCCTGCGCGACACCCTCGCGAAGGACCTGCCGCTGGCCGTACGGGCCGACGCGCAGCGGCTCGTCGCCGGCAACCCGGGCTGCTCCCAGGGCTCCTCGGAACCGGGCTGCGGCCGGGTCGAGGTCATCACCCCGAAGGAACAGCGCTGTCCGCTCAACGAGGCCGAACACGGGCCCGCCTCCTTCCCCCCGGACGAGGCCAAGCGGCTGCGGCAGGACCCGCGCTGCGCGATACCGGAGTTCAACCACCTCCCCCAGACCATCGTCGCCGACGAGAAGCTGATGTCCGTGCTGGCGGTCACCGACCCCGGCTCCGTGACGGCGCTGAAGGACGGCCGGGCCGTGGCCTTCGACCCGCGCATCGTCAAGGACGGCAAGGTCACCCTGCGGATCGTCACCGACCCGGCGGCGGCCGAGGCGGCCCTCGAAAAGCGCGCCGATCCGCCCGGCGAGGACAAGCGGCTGACGGTCCACACGGCCCCGGCCGGAACGAACGCCTGGGGCGTGCACCTGGTGGTCCCGCCCGCCGCCGCCAAGGCGGCCGGCATCGCCACCGCCCCCGTCGGCTCGTACTTCACCCTCGACGGGAAGGCCACCGGCGAGCAGCGGCAGCGGCTCGACGGGGACATCGACCGGTTGGGCGCCGACGCCCAGGTCAGGATCGAGTCGGGTTACCAGGGGCAGAGCACGGTGGGCGTCCTCGCACTCAGCGTCTTCGCGGGCCTGGTCACCATCGGCGCGGCCGGCATCGCGACCGGCCTGGCCCAGGCGGACTCCGAGGCCGACTTGAAGACGCTGGCCGCGGTCGGCGCGGCCCCGCGGGTGCGGCGGACGCTCAGCGGCTTCCAGTGCGGGGTGGTCGCCCTGATGGGCGTGGTGCTCGGCTCCGCGGCGGGCATCCTGCCGGCGGTCGGGCTGCGACTCACCCAGGAGAACGAGCAGCGGCGCCTGGTCGAGCACGGCCTGGCGCTGGGCTACGCCACGGCGCGCGATGCCGAGATCTACGTACCGATCTCGGTGCCGTGGGACACCATCGCCGGACTGCTGGTCCTGGTCCCGCTCGGCGCGGCCCTCCTGGCGGCCCTCGTCACGCGTTCGAACGGCGCACTGGCCCGCCGGGCGGCGGGCTGAGGTTGCGGCCCCCGTACAGGGTGGATCACGCCCGTACGGGGGCACACCGTGTGAGTAAGACGGTGTGCGAGAGAATGACGGCATGGAGATGCCGAGGAGTGAACGGTCGCAGGACAGTCCCCCGCACGTCCTGATCGTGGGACAGGACGGGACGGCGGTCGGCGGCGCCGATGACGAGTCGCGCGAGGTCCCGGTGACGGAGATGGTCGAACAGCCTGCCAAGGTCATGCGGATCGGCAGCATGATCAAACAACTCCTGGAAGAGGTGCGCGCCGCACCCCTCGACGAGGCGAGCCGGGTCCGGCTCAAGGACATCCACGCCGCCTCGGTGAAGGAACTCGAGGACGGCCTCGCCCCGGAGCTGGTCGAGGAACTGGAGCGCCTGTCCCTCCCCTTCACGGAGGAGGCGATCCCGTCCGAGGCGGAACTGCGGATCGCGCAGGCGCAGTTGGTGGGCTGGCTGGAGGGTCTCTTCCACGGGATCCAGACGGCCCTGTTCGCGCAGCAGATGGCGGCGCGGGCCCAGCTGGAGCAGATGCGGCGCGCACTGCCGGCGGGTGCCTCGCACGACGAGGACGAGGACGGCCCCCACGGAGCGATCCGCTCGGGCCCGTACCTGTAACCACCCCCAACGGGGCCGGAACGACTCCCCGTTCCGGCCCCGTCGCCGTTCCCGCCCCGGGGACGCCACCCTGAGCGGGTGCTGGGGCACAGCCCCGAGGGGGTCCGGGGCACAGCCCCAAGCCGGCCCGGGGCGCAGCCCCGAGGGGGTCCGGGGCACAGCCCCGAGGGGGTCCGGGGCGCAGCCCCGACGGGGCCCGGGGCGCAGCCCCGAGGGGGTCCGGGGCACAGCCCCGAGGGGGTCCGGGGCGCAGCCCCGAGGGGGTCCGGGGCGGAGTCCCGGGGAACGGGCGAAGGGTGGGGTGGGGAGTGGCCGCGCAGCGGAACCCCCGGACGCCCCACCGGCCCACCCCGGTTAAGGCCCGGGTAAACGGGCCCCCGCACGGCCCCGACGTCACCCCCATACTCGGGGCATGACCTACGACGCCATCGTCCTGGCCGGCGGCGCCGCCCGGCGGCTCGGCGGGGCCGACAAACCCGCCCTCCCCGTCGGCGGCCGTTCCCTCCTCGACCGCGTCCTGGCCGCCTGCGCGGACGCCACCGCCACCGTCGTCGTCGGCACCCGCAGGCCCACCGCACGCCCCGTCCGCTGGGCCCTGGAGGACCCGCCCGGCGGCGGCCCCGTGGCCGCGCTGGACGCCGGGCTGCGGGCGACCACCGCCGAGCTGGTCCTCGTACTCTCCGCCGACCTGCCCTTCCTCGACCGGGACACCGTCCGGGCCCTGCTCGCCGCCGCGTCCGCCGACCCCGGCGACGGGGCCCTGCTGAGGGACCCCGAGGGCCGCGACCAGCCCCTGGTCGCCGCGTACCGCGCCGAACCGCTGCGCCGCGAGGCGGCCCTGCTCGCCGCCGAGCACGGCCGGCTCGGCGGACTCCCGCTGCGCGTGCTCACCGCCGAGCTGCGGCTGGCCACCGTCACCGCGGCCGAGCCCCTCGCCTCCTTCGACTGCGACACCTGGGAAGACCTGGCGGCGGCCCGTGCCCGGATCAGGGAGCATGGAAGCGTGCTGGAGCAATGGATCATCGCCGCCAAGAACGAACTCGGCATCGACGTCGACGTCGACATCACCACCCTGCTCGACGTCGCACGTGACGCCGCCCACGGCGTCGCCCGCCCCGCCGCCCCGCTGACGACCTTCCTGGTCGGCTACGCGGCCGCGCGCGCGGAGGCCGCGGGCGCCGACCCCGCCCAGGCCGTGGCCGAAGCCTCCCGCAAGGCCGCCGAACTGGCCCTGCGCTGGGCCGCCGAGGCCCAGCCCCCACACCCCGAGGAGACCGGCTCCGGATGACCCGTACCGACGCCGACAACGCCCTGGACGAGGCCCTCGCACTGGTCAGCCGCACCCCCGACGGCGGCGGCCACCGCGCCGCGCCCTGGCAGCGCGCCCGGGAGACCGCCGCCCGGGCCGGTACTGGCGTCCGGGCCCGCACGCACCGGGTCGCCCTCGCGAACGCGCACGGCGAGGTGCTTTCCGCACCCCTCGACGCCCTCGGCGACCTGCCGTCCTTCGACACCTCCGCCATGGACGGCTGGGCCGTCGCCGGGCCCGGCCCCTGGACCATCCGCCCCGGCGAGGGGGTCCTGGCCGGGGCCGAGCCGCCCGCCCCCCTCGCCGACGGCGAGGCCGTTCGGATCGCCACCGGCGCCCGGATCCCCACCGACACCAGCGCCGTCATCCGCAGCGAGCACGCCCGCGAGTCCGGCACCCAGCTGTACTCCGACCGGCCCGTCAGCACCGGACAGGACATCCGCCCGCGCGGCCAGGAATGCCGCTACGGCGACCTGCTGCTGCCCGCGGGCTCCCTCGTCACCCCGGCCGTCCTCGGCCTCGCCGCGGCCGCCGGGTACGACGAACTCCTCACCCGGCCCCGCCCCCGGGTCGAGGTCCTGGTGCTGGGCGACGAGCTCCTCACCGAGGGCCTTCCCCACGACGGCCTGATCCGGGACGCCCTCAGCCCCATGCTCGGGCCGTGGCTGACCCGGCTCGGCGCCGAGGTCATCGGCACGCGCCGGCTCGGCGACGACCCGGACGGGGCCGAGGCCCTGCTCGCCGCGGTCACCGGGTCCACCGCGGACCTGGTCGTCACCACCGGCGGCACCGCCTCGGGCCCCGTCGACCACGTGCACCCCGTCCTGGAGCGCGCCGGGGCCGAGCTGCTCGTCGACGGGGTGGCCGTGCGGCCGGGGCATCCGATGCTGCTGGCCCGCCTGGGCGACCGGGCGGACGGCCGCCACGTCGTCGGGCTGCCCGGCAATCCCCTGGCCGCGGTCTCCGGGCTGCTGACCCTCGCCGAGCCGCTGCTGCGGGCCCTCGCCGGCCGCCGCCAGCGGCCCCGGTACACGGTGTCCATCGAGGGCGACGTACACGGCCACCCGTACGACACCCGGCTGGTGCCGGTCCTGCTGACCGACGAGCACGCCGTACCGCTGCGCTACAACGGCCCGGCGATGCTCCGCGGAGTGGCCGCCGCCGACGCGCTGGCCGTCGTACCGCCACACGGCGTGCGGTCCGGGCAGGACGTGGAGGTCCTCGACCTGCCCTGGGCCTCGGGGGGATGTTTCACGTGAAACTGCACGGCGACGACGCCATGGCCCGGGGCGCCGACGAGAAGCTCGCCGCGCGCCGCATCAAGCTCCCCAAGCGCGTGGTCGAGAAACCGCTGCGGCAGGTCGCGAAACGGCTGCTGATGGCGCTGGCCGTGCTGTTCCTGACGGTCCTGATCGTCTGGCTCGACCGCGGCGGCTACCACGACAACGCCAACGAGGAGGTCGACCTCCTCGACTGCTTCTACTACGCGACCGTGACCCTGTCGACGACGGGCTACGGCGACATCGTCCCGTACAGCGACAGCGCGCGGCTGATCAACATCCTGGTGATCACCCCGCTGCGCGTGCTGTTCCTGATCATCCTGGTCGGCACCACCCTGGAGGTGCTGACGGAACGCACCCGCGAAGAGTGGCGGCTGAGCCGCTGGAGGAAGAACTTGCGCGAGCACACGGTCGTCGTCGGCTTCGGCACCAAGGGCCGCTCGGCCCTGCAGACGCTGCTGGCGACCGGCCTCCAGAAGGAGCAGATCGTCATCGTCGACCCCAGCGCCAAGGTGATCGACACCGCCAACGCGGAGGGGTTCACGGGGGTCGTCGGCGACGCCACCCGCTCCGACGTCCTGCTGCGGGCCGAGGTCCAGAAGGCCCGTCAGATCGTCATCGCCACGCAGCGCGACGACACGGCGGTACTGGTGACGCTGACGGCCCGCCAGCTCAACCGCGGGGCGAAGATCGTGGCGGCGGTCCGCGAAGAGGAGAACGCCCCGCTGCTGAAGCAGTCCGGCGCGGACGCGGTCATCACCAGCGCCAGCGCCGCCGGACGGCTCCTGGGCCTGTCCGTGCTGAGTCCGAGCGCGGGCACCGTGATGGAGGACCTGATCCACCAGGGCAGCGGCCTGGACCTGATCGAACGGCCCGTCCGGAAGGCCGAAGTCGGGCGCGGAGTACGGGAGACGGAGGACCTGGTGGTCAGCGTGCTGCGCGGGCACCGGCTCCTCGCCTACGACGACCCGCACGCGAGCCCGCTCCAGCTGACGGACCGGCTGATCACCATCGTGCGGGCCGCGCCCGCGACGGCCCATCACGTCACGCTCGGCCCGGCGGACTGACCGGGGCGTCGGCGCGGAGCGTACTGGGCGGGGCGCGCCGGGTCGCGTAGATTCCGGGCCATGCATGCGATCACCATCGAGCAGCCCGGCGGTCCCGAGGCCCTCGTCTGGGCCGAGGTACCCGATCCGGTGGCGGGCGAGGGGGAGGTGCTCGTCGAGGTCGCGGCGAGCGCCGTGAACCGCGCCGACGTCCTTCAGCGGCAGGGGTTCTACGATCCTCCGCCCGGCGCCCCGCGCCACCCGGGCCTGGAATGTTCCGGGCGGATCGTCGCCCTGGGGCCGGGGGTGTCCGGCTGGTCGGTGGGCGACGAGGTGTGCGCGCTGCTGTCCGGCGGCGGGTACGCGGAGCGCGTGGCCGTCCCGGTGGGTCAGCTGCTGCCGGTGCCCTCCGGCGTCGACCTGGTGGCGGCCGCCGCGCTGCCCGAGGTCGTCTGCACCGTGTGGTCCAACGTGTTCATGGTCGCCGGGCTGCGTCCCGGCGAGACCCTGCTGGTGCACGGCGGGTCCAGCGGGATCGGCACGATGGCGATCCAGCTGGGCAAGGCCGTCGGGGCGCGGGTGGCGGTCACGGCGGGCGGCAAGGAGAAGCTGGACCGCTGCGCGGAGCTGGGCGCGGACGTCCTGGTCGACTACCGCGAGCAGGACTTCGTGGAGGAGGTGCGGGCCGCGACGGGTGGGGCCGGGGCGGACGTGATCCTGGACATCATGGGCGCGAAGTACCTGGCGCGGAACCTGGACGCGCTGGCCGTGAACGGCCGCCTCGCGATCATCGGGCTCCAGGGCGGGGTGAAGGCCGAGGTGAACCTGGGCGCGCTGCTGGCGAAGCGGGCTGCGATCACGGCGACCTCACTGCGGACCCGGCCGCTGGAGGAGAAGGCTGCCATCGTGGCCGCCGTACGGGAACACGTGTGGCCCCTGATCGCCTCGGGCCGCGTCCGTCCGGTGGTCCACGCGACCTACCCGATGCGGGAGGCCGCCGAGGCCCACCGCGTCCTGGAGTCCAGCACCCACGTGGGCAAACTCCTCCTGACGACCTGACTCCGGCCCGGTCGCCCGGGGCGCCTCCCGGGGCGCCCCGGGAGCCGGGGCGAAGCCCCGGGGAACGGGCGAAGGGCGGGTCGGGGACGGCCCGCGCAGCGGCACCCCCCACCCGCCCTGCCGGCGCCTACAGCCCCCTCAGGAGCACCGCCGGGTTCTCGACGCAGTCGGCCACGTACCGCAGGAACCCGCCCGCCGCGCCGCCGTCGCACACCCGGTGGTCGAACGTCAGGGACAGCTGGACGACCTGACGCACGGCCAGCTCACCCCGGTACACCCACGGCTTCGGGATGATCCGGCCCACTCCGAGCATCGCCGCCTCGGGGTGGTTGATGATCGGCGTGGAGCCGTCGACCCCGAACACCCCGTAGTTGTTCAGGGTGAACGTGCCGCCGGTGAGGTCCGCCGGTGCCAGCTTGCCCGCCCGCGCCAGCTCCGTGAGCCGCGCGAACTCCGCCGACAGGGACTCGGGGCTGCGCGTCTGGGCGTCCCGGACGACCGGGACCATCAGCCCGCGTTCGGTCTGGGCGGCGAAGCCGAGGTGCACGGCCGGGAGCCGGACGATCTCGTTCGCCGCGAGGTCCACCGTGGAGTTCAGCTCGGGGTACTTGGCCAGCGCGGCCGTGCAGATCCGGGCCAGCAGGGCGAGCACCGAGATCTTCGGTCCGTCCACCGCGTTCATCGCGGCCCGCGCCGCCATCAGCTCGGTGGCGTCCGCGTCGACCCAGCAGGTCGCCTCGGGGATCTCGCGCCGGCTGCGCGACAGCTTCTCCGCCACGACGCCGCGCAGCCCCTTGAGGGGGATCCGCTCGCCCTGGGCGGCGACGGCCGCCGCCACGGGAACCGGAACCGCCGCGGGGGCCGCCGGACGCAGCGCCGCCTCCACGTCGGCGCGCAGGATCAGGCCCTCGGGCCCGCTCCCGCGCAGTGCCCGCAGGTCGATGCCGTTGTCCCGGGCCAGCTTGCGCACCAGCGGCGAGATGACGGGCACCGGCCCGGCCGGAGCCGGGGCAGCCGCCGGAACCGCGACGACGGGAGCCGACACGGCGGCGGTGACGGGTCGCACCCGTCGCCGACGCGCTGGGCGCGAATGGTCCGTGCCGTAACCGATCAGGGGCCGGGGCACGTTGCCGGAGCCCTCGGCTTCGGCCTCCGCGGCCCGGGCCGGCTCCGTCACCGACCCCACCGCGACGGTGATCAGCGGAGCCCCCACCGGAAGCTCCGTACCCTCCTCGCCGAAGCGCGCGGTGACCACGCCCCCGTAGGGGCACGGCACCTCGACCATCGCCTTGGCGGTCTCCACCTCGACCACCGGCTGGTCGATCTCGACGACATCGCCCACGGCGACCAGCCAGCGCACGATCTCCGCCTCGGTCAGCCCCTCACCGAGGTCGGGCAGCTTGAACTCCAGTACCTGCGGCATCAGTTCTCCCACTGCAGCCGGGCCACGGCGTCCAGGATGCGGTCCACTCCCGGCAGGTGGTGCTTCTCCAGCATCGGCGGCGGATACGGGATGTCGAAGCCCGTCACCCGCAGCACCGGCGCCTCCAGGTGGTGGAAGCACCGCTCGGTCACCCGCGCGGCGATCTCCGCCCCGGGCCCGCCGAAACCGGCCGCCTCGTGGACCACGACCGCCCGCCCCGTCCGGCGCACGGAGGCCACGACGGTCTCCTCGTCGAAGGGCACCAGCGAGCGCAGGTCGACGACCTCCAGGTCCCAGCCCTCCTCGCGGGCCGCCTCGGCCGCCTCCAGGCAGACCGGCACCGAAGGACCGTAGGTGATCAGGGTCGCGCTCGTGCCCGTCCGCCGGACCAGGGCCTTCCCGATGCCCGGGACCGCCTCCGGGGCCTCCGGCGACCACTGCGCCTTCGACCAGTAGAGCCGCTTGGGCTCCAGGAAGACCACCGGGTCGTCGCTCGCGATGGACGCGCGCAGCAGCCCGTACGCGTCCTCGACGGTCGCCGGGGTCACCACGTGCAGGCCGGGGGTGGCCGTGTAGTACGCCTCGGAGGAGTCGCAGTGGTGCTCCACGCCGCCGATGCCGCCGCCGTACGGCACGCGGATGGTGATCGGCAGCGGCATCGCGCCCCGGGTGCGGTTGCGCATCTTCGCGACGTGCGAGATGAGCTGCTCGAAGGCCGGGTACGCGAACGCGTCGAACTGCATCTCCACGACCGGCCGCAACCCGTACATGGCCATGCCCACCGCCGCGCCGAGGATTCCGGCCTCGGCGAGCGGGGTGTCCGTCACGCGGTCCTCGCCGAACTCCTTCACGAGCCCGTCGGTGATCCGGAAGACCCCGCCGAGCGCGCCGACGTCCTCGCCCATGACGTGGACGGTCGGGTCCTCGGCCATCGCGTCGCGCATGGCCCGGGTCAGCGCCTGGGCCATCGTCGCGGGCTTGACCCCGGGCCGGGTCACCGTGCTCATGCGTCGCCCTCGGCTTCCAGTTCGGCGCGCAGCTGGTCCGCCTGCTCGCGCAGCCGGCCGGTCTGCTCCGCGTAGACGTGTGCGAAGAGGTCCATCGGGTCGAGGACCGGGTCGGCGTTCATTCCCTCGCGGAGGGTCGCCGCCATCGCCTCGGCGGCGTCGCGGGCCTCCTGGATGCCCTGCTCGTCGAGGATCCCGCGGGCGGTCAGCTCGTTCTCCAGCAGCTGCACCGGATCGTGCGCCTTCCAGGCCTCCACCTCGGCGTCCGAGCGGTAGCGGGTCGCGTCGTCGGCGTTCGTGTGGGCCTCCATCCGGTACGTGACGGCCTCGATCAGGGTCGGTCCGCCGCCGGCGCGCGCCCGCTGGACGGCCTCGGTGAGGACCTCGTGGAGGGCGGCGACGTCGTTCCCGTCGACCAGCCGGCCGGGCATCCCGTAGCCCACGGCCTTGTGGGCCAGGGTCGGGGCGGCCGTCTGCTTGGCGAGGGGGACGGATATCGCGAAGCCGTTGTTCTGGACCAGGAAGACCACCGGGGCCTGCCAGACGGCCGCGAAGTTCAGCGCCTCGTGGAAGTCGCCCTCGCTGGTGCCGCCGTCGCCGATCATGGCCAGCGCGACGACCTCGTCCCCGCGCAGGCGGGCGGCGTGCGCCAGGCCCACCGCGTGCGGCAGCTGGGTGGCGAGCGGGGTGCACAGGGGGGCGATCCGGTGCTCGCGCGGGTCGTACCCGGTGTGCCAGTCGCCGCGCAGCAGCGTCAGCGCCTGTACGGGGTCCAGCCCGCGGGCCACGGCCGCGAGGGTGTCCCGGTAGCTCGGGAAGAGCCAGTCCTGCTCCTCCAGGACCAGCGCGGCGGCGATCTCGGCGGCCTCCTGCCCGACGGTGGAGGGGTACACGGCGAGACGGCCCTGCCGGGTCAGTGCGGTGGCCTGCGCGTTGTATCGGCGGCCGCGCACCAGCTCGGCGTAGTACCGGCGCATCAGCTCGGGGTCGAGGCCGGCGGCCGCCTCGGTGCCCAGCACCCGGTAGGGCTCGGGGTCCGGAAGCAGCGGGGCGGCCTCCGTACGGGGCCTCCAGGCGGGCGGCGGGGTGGCACGGTGGGACGCACCGGCACCGGGCAGCTCTTGGACCGTCATGGCGGCGTACACCTCCTCGTGGGAAGCGGGCATGGACGCCTCGGGTGTGAGGCGCCTCACCTACCGATTGTTCGGTCGCCGACGCAATTTGGCTACAGGCGGCTCCAGGCTGTGGACAAACTGGCGGCGGACCCCTGGGATGGGTGCAGGACGTCCAGGAGAGGGAGGCAGTGGCCAATGCCGGATGAACAAATGGCCGGAGCGGGCTCCGCACCGGTCCCGCCGGGGAGCGCTCCGGGGGTCACACCGGTACCGGCTGCCCCGCCGCGTCCCCTCGATCCGATCGACCGGTCGATCATGCGGCTGCTCCAGGCGGACGGCCGTGCGTCGATACGGTCGGTTGCCGAGCAGGTGCACGTCTCCCGGGCCAACGCCTACGCCCGGATCAACCGGCTGATCGACGACGGGGTGATCCGTGGGTTCACAGCCCGTGTGAACCACGAACGCGCAGGTCAGGGCGCTTCCGCATATATCACCCTGAAGATCGTCCAGAACTCCTGGCGGACGGTGCGCGAGCAGCTGCGCGAGCTCCCGGGCGCGGCCCACATCGCCCTGGTCAGCGGGGATTTCGACGTCCTCCTGCTGGTCCACACCCCGGACAACCGGACCCTGCGCGAACTGGTCCTCACCCGCCTCCAGGCCATCCCGGAGGTCCTCTCCACCCGCACCCTGCTGGTCTTCGAGGAAACGGACCTCCTGGACCAGGGCCCGAACCAGCCCACCGCCCCGTCCCCGTCCCCGCCGCTCAGCGAGGACTGAGCGCGGTCGTCACCTCTGCGACGGGCGGCCATACGGGGTCCCCGGGCGGGGTGCGGGCTCATGCGCCGTGCGCTCGCAGCCCGGGAGAGCCGCGCGCATGCGGACTACCGCGCCGTGCGCAGGCCGTCCAGGGCCATGCTGACCACGGCGTCGGCCAGCTGGTCCGGGGTGGTGCCCGGGTGCGGGCGGTACCACTCGACCAGGGAGTTCACCATGCCGAAGAGCAGGCGGGTGGCCAGCCGGATGTCGACGTCCGCGCGCAGGTCGCCGTCGGCCGCGGCGGCCTTGAGGAGTTCGGCCACCTGGTGGTCGAAGTCGCGGCGCCGCTCCAGGGCCCAGCGCTCGGTCCGGGTGTTGCCGCGCACCCGCAGCAGGAGGGTGACGTACGGCAGCTCGGCGACCAGCACCTCGACCGTCCGGCGCGTGACGTACTCGACGCGCGCGACCGCGGAGCCCCGTACCGCCCCGGGCTCCTCCAGGACCGCGAAGAGCCCGTCCAGCGCCCGGCTGACGGCCCGGCGCAGCAGCTCCTCCTTGCCCGCGACGTGGTGGTAGATGGAGGACTTGGAGATGCCCGCGGCCTTGGAGAGATGCTCCATGGAGGTGCCGTCGTAGCCGCGCTCGTTGAAGACCTGGACCGCGACGGTCAGCAGCGTCTCCGGGGTGTACGTGTCCCGCCTCGCGGTGGTCATCCGGTCTCCTCCGCCTCGTCCGCCTCGTCCGCCTCGTCGTCCCCGCCGTCAGCGCCTTCCGCGTATCCGAGCTTGAAAAGGGCCAGCGAGGGCGCGTAGCGGCCGCCCGGACAGCGCTCGTCCAGGTGGTGCAGCAGGTCGTACGCCCAGTCGCGGCCGAGCCGGTCGTGCCATTCGGCCGGGCCCAGCGGGTAGTTGACGCCGAGCCGCATCGCGGTGTCGATGTCCTCGGCGGTGGCCACGCCGCGCGCCAGGGCGTCGGCGGTGAGGTCGATCAGCATCGCGACCGTCCGGGCGACGATCATGCCCGGGACGTCGCCGATGACGGAGACCTGCTTGCCGAGCCGCTGGAAGAGGCCGACCGCCTCGGCGAGGGTCCGCTCGGTGGTGTCCTCGCTGGCGGAGAGCGCGATCCGGGTGGCGCCGCGGTAGTCGAGCGCGAGGTCGAAGTAGACGACGTCGGCGAACTCGACCGCGGTCTTGCCGTCCGCGAGCACCAGCTGGCCCTCCCCGGGCAGCTGGATGTACGGACCCCCGTGGCCGGTGGCCGTCACCGTGATGCCGGCCTCCTCCATGAGCTCCGCGAGCTCCGCCGCCGGACCGAGGTCGCCGACGACCGTGACCTTGTCCGGCGCCTCCTCGGGGCCGGCGGTGTGCGGCGCGGGCACCTCGGCGCCCTCCTCGTACGGGAACCAGCCGTGCCCGGACTTGCGGCCGATGCGGCCCGACTGGACCAGCCGGCGCTGCGCGAGCGAGGGGGTGAACTTGGGGCTCCGGAAGAACGACTCCCAGACGGACCGGGTGACGGCCTCGTTGACGTCCTGGCCGATCAGGTCGGTCAGCTGGAAGGGGCCCATCTTGAAGCCGCCGCTCTCGCGCAGGACGGCGTCGATGGTGGCCGGGTCGGCGCCCTGCTCCTCGTACACCGCGAAGGCCTCGGCGTAGAAGGGGCGGGCGATCCGGTTGACGATGAAGCCGGGGGTGTCGGCGCAGCGGACCGGCGTCTTCCCCCAGCTCAGGACCGTTTCGTACGCGCGGTCGGCAGCGGCCGGCGCGGTCGCGAAACCGCTCACCACCTCGACGAGCGGGAGCAGCGGGGCCGGGTTGAAGAAGTGCAGGCCGAGGAAGCGGCCGGGGTGGGCGAGGCCGGCGGCGAGCTCGGTGACGGAGAGCGAGGAGGTGTTGGTCGCCAGCAGGGCGTCCGGCGCGACCACCGCTTCGACCGAGGCGAAGAGCGCCCGCTTGACGGAGACGTCCTCGACGACCGCCTCGATGACGAGCGCGGCGTCCGCGAGGGCGGCGAGGCCGTCGGCCGCACCGATCCGGCCGATCGCGTCGTCGGCCTCGGCGCGATCCAGGCGGCCCTTGGCGGCCATCCGCTCGACGCGCTCGCGCACGAGGGCGGACCCGGCGGCGGCGAGGTCGTGGTCGATGTCGTGGATCAGCACGCGGTGACCTGCGAGAAGGGCCACCTGGGCGATGCCCTGTCCCATGGTTCCGGCGCCGATGACCGCCACAGTGCCGGACCGCTCGATTGCTGTCATGTCCTGATCCTCCCGCACCGGGTTGTCCACAGGTCCGCCGGGCCCTCTTGTCCCGACCGATCGTTCGGTTACTCTAGCTCCAGTCTGCTCTTCTTCACCCGCCCCCGCATCGATCTCAGCCTGCGAACCAGCCTGATCCTGCCCGGCTCAACGAGGAGTTGGTCCCTGATGGCCGCCGAGCTCACCCTCACCCAGCTGACCGAGAAGCACCGGAACACCCTGGATCAGGCGCTCGCCGCCATCCGAAGCCGTGCCTACTGGTCCCCGCACCCCGAGCACCCCAAGGCCTACGGGGAGACCGCCCCGGCCGACGGCCTCGCCGCCTTCGAGGCCGTCCGCGGCACCCGCTTCGACCTCGGCCAGCCCGGCACCGACGGCTGGACGGGCGGCGAGGTGTCCCCGTACGGCCCGGAACTGGGCGTGGAGTACCCGCACGTCGACCCCGACGTGCTGCTGCCCGCGATGAAGGCCGGCATCGCCGCCTGGCGTGACGCCGGTCCCGAGACCCGTGCCCTGGTCTGCGTCGAGATCCTCGCCCGCATCTCCGCCCGCACCCACGAGTTCGCGCACGCGGTCATGCACACCAGCGGCCAGGCCTTCATGATGGCCTTCCAGGCGGGCGGCCCCCACGCGCAGGACCGCGGCCTGGAGGCCGTCGCCTACGCCTACGAGGAGCAGACCCGCGTCCCGGGGCAGGCCGACTGGTCGAAGCCGCAGGGCAAGCGCGACCCCCTGGAGCTCGGCAAGACCTTCACGGCGGTCCCGCGCGGAGTCGCCCTGATGATCGGCTGCAACACCTTCCCCACCTGGAACGGCTACCCGGGCCTGTTCGCCTCCCTGGCCACCGGCAACGCCGTCCTGGTCAAGCCGCACCCGCGCGCCGTGCTCCCGCTGGCGCTGACGGTGAAGGTGGCCCGCGAGGTCCTCGCCGAGGCCGGCTTCGACCCGAACCTGGTGGCCCTCGCGGTCGAGCGGCCGGGCGAAGGCATCGCCAAGACCCTCGCGGTCCGCCCGGAGATCAAGCTGATCGACTACACCGGGTCCACCGAGTTCGGCGACTGGCTGGAGACCAACGCCCGCCAGGCGCAGGTCTACACGGAGAAGGCGGGCGTCAACACCGTCATCGTCGACTCGACCTCCGACTACAAGGGGATGCTGTCGAACCTGGCCTTCTCGCTCTCCCTCTACAGCGGCCAGATGTGCACCACACCGCAGAACCTGCTGATCCCGCGCGACGGCATCGGGACGGACGCCGGGCACAAGACGTACGACGAGGTCGTCGCCGACCTCGCGGCCTCCGTCGGCGGCCTGCTGGGCGACGACGCCCGCGCCAACGCGCTGCTGGGCGCCCTGGTCAACCCGGACGTCAAGTCCCGACTGGAGGCGGCCGCCGGGCTGGGCGAGGTCGCCCTCGCCTCCCGCGAGGTGGTCAACCCCGAGTTCCCGGACGCGGTCGTCCGCACCCCGGTGATGGTCAAGCTGGACGCCTCCAAGCCCGACCCGGAGGCCGCGTACCTCTCGGAGTGCTTCGGCCCCGTCTCCTTCGCCGTGGCCGTCGACTCCACGGCTGACGCCCTCGACCTGCTGCGCCGCACGGTGCGGGAGAAGGGCGCGATGACGGTGGGCGCGTACACCACCTCCCCGGACACCGAGCGGGCCATCGAGGAGGTCTGCCTGGAGGAGTCGGCGCAGCTGTCCCTCAACCTCACGGGCGGGGTCTACGTCAACCAGACCGCGGCCTTCTCCGACTTCCACGGCTCGGGCGGCAACCCCGCGGCGAACGCGGCCCTCTGTGACGGCGCCTTCGTCTCGAACCGCTTCCGCGTGGTGGAGGTCCGCCGCCAGGCGTAGCCGGCCGACGGCCCCGCGGTCACCGCCCGCGGCCCCGTTCCGGGGCCCGGGTCACGACCCCGGGGCCGGCCGGGGCCGCCTCAGGCGCACTCCGCGGAGCCCGCGGCGGCGGAGGCGGCGGCGGCGGTGGCCGCGCCGGACGCCTCGACCTTCTCCAGGAGCTTCAGGTCGGGGAAGGTGTAGGAGCGGTACGAGGTCCTCACCACCTGCTTGGCGCGCAGGGAGCGCAGCGCGTTCTCGACGGTGGCGCGGGAGAGCATGAGCGCCTGGGCCAGATCCTGCTGGGAGGGCCCCTCGACCCGGTAGCCGTCCTCCGTCATGAAGCCGGACTTGTCCAGCAGCTCCAGGAAGAGCCCGCACAGGCGCTGTTCGGCGGGCCGCGCGAACATCCCGTAGACCCGGTCGCCGGTGCGCAGGCGCTCCGTGATCGCCACGCTCACCGCCCGCATGAGGGTGGGGTGCTTGCCCACCATCGACCGCATCACGTTCATCGGCACGGCCATCGTGACCGTGGTCGTCAGCGCCATGGCGAGGGGCGCCCTGGACGAGGCGAAGACGTCGAGGTCGCCGAGGACGTGGCCCTGGTGCCGGAAGCGCAGCGTCGACGCCTCGTGGTGCACGAGCTCCTCCGACACGATGCCGGTGTCGTTGAGGACGATGTGGACCGAGTCCCCGCCCCGGACCGTCATGCCCCGGATGCGCGCCCCGCGCCCGTACTGGCGGACGCGGGACGCCTGGAAGATCTCCTGACACAGCTCGGTGCTCAGCGATCGGAAGAACGGGTAATCGCCGAAGCCCAGTTCGTGCCGCTTGAAGCGGCGGGCGGGGGTCACAGGACGGTCGTACTCGTACCGGCACCACCCGGCCGCTCCGGCGCCACCGGGGGAGCGACGGGCACCCGGGGGGCGGCGGGCGCGACGGTCGCGTAGGCCTCCGGAGCGGCCGGGCGCGGGGCGGCGGGCTGGAGCGAGGCGAAGACGGGGGGCAGCGAGAGCAGCACGCCGCCGACCGAGCCGATGACGGCGGGAATCCAGCGCGGGGTGGAGGTGAGGCGCCAGACGGCGACCCCGAGGACGGCAGCCACCAGGCCGGTGATCACAACAGCGCTGAGGAGAAGCATATGAGCATCCCTTTTACTTTGCTGATTCAGTTTGATTGGTAGGTGCAGCTTTTTGGCAGGCGCGGGCACGAAGCGCTTGGCGAGAGCGCGGCCCTTGTACTCCGAAGGGAGAATAACGGACGCCACCGGTCATCACGTAACGTCTCCCTATGATCACGGAATCGATCATCCTGTTTGATTCCAGGGCGACTTGCCCCCCAGGTGGGCACACATGTTGTCCGGTCTTCGGACCCTCCCGGTCGCCCGGAGGGCCGCCCGCCGGCCTGTCACCGAGTGCCGGGACGACTTCCTGAATTCCACGGCGCCGTGCACCCGATTCCGGCCATCGGGGTGTCGAAATGCGTACTCGAACGCCGGTACATACCCCAGGTCTGGGGAATTTCCTGGCCGTTACCGCGCCCTCTCCCTAAGGTGAGGGAATCTTCGCCGGGGCCCTGTCGTTAGATACGTCGAGCTGAGTTGAGCCTGGTAGGTGCAGCGCAGCGGTCGGGCGGAGCTTCCGGGGTGGCCCCCCGGACCCGCCCGACGTCACGCACGGGCGCGCTTTCCGGCCACGCGCTACCGGCCCGTAACACCCTGGTGGGGCCCGCCCCAGTGGAAGAGGGTCATGGCCACGCTGGTGGCCAGGTTGTAGCTGGAGACCTGCGGGCGCATCGGCAGGGACACCAGGTGGTCGGCGCGGGCGCGCAACTCCGGCGAGATGCCGTGGCGTTCCGACCCGAAGGCGAGCAGGGCGTCGTCCGGGAGCGTGAGGGAGCGGATGTCCTCGCCCTCCGGGTCGAGCGCGTACAGCGGCCCGGAGGGCAGTTCCTCCAGCTCCATCCGGTCCACGGTGGTGGCGTAGTGCAGTCCCGCCCCGGCCCGGACCACGTTGGGGTGCCACGGGTCGAGGTCGCCGCGGGTCACCACACCGGTGGCGCCGAAACCGGCGGCGAGCCGGACGACCGCCCCGACGTTGCCGAGGTTGCGCGGGTTGTCGAGCAGCACGATCGGAGCCGGGCGGGGGGTCCTGGCGAGCGCGGCCCGTCCGGCGTCCCGGTCGGGGCGCACGGCGAGGGCGGCGACCCCGGTGGGGTGCACGCGGGGGAGCAGCTCCGCCAGCGCGGCGGGCCGCACGAGCCGGGCCACCTCGGGGGCCACGTCGGGAGCCAGGCCGTCGGCGAGCGCCCGTACCGCGGCGGGGTCGTCGGCGACGGCCACCAGCACCTCGGCCCCGAAGCGCAGGGCGTGCTTGAGGGTGTGGAACCCGTCGAGCAGGACCACCCCGTCCCGCCCGACCGCTTCCCGCCACTCCCGGCCGGCCTCACCGAATTCCCGCTGCTCACTCATACCGCCGACCTTACGAGCCCGCGCCGCCCGCCCCGACCGCGCCGTCACGCTCCACCGGTTCCGGCCCCGCCGGCGTCCGGGGCGCGGGGGTCGGGGGACGTGGTCCGGGCACGGCCCGGGGAACGGGCCGGGCGCGGGCGCGGGACCAGCCCCGCACGCCCCTCGCGCCCACCCACACCAGGAACCCCGTCGGCAGGAACACCGCGTCGGCGGCGATCATCGCCAGCGAGAAGAACGGCAGCCCCAGCAGCACCGCGATCCCCGCGTGCTCCAGCATCATCAGCGCCAGCAGCACGTTCTTGACCCGGCGGTTGAACAGCGTGAACGGGAACGCCACCTGCACCGCCACCGTCCCGTACGACAGCAGCATCACCATCACCCCGCTCCCCGCGAGCACGTCCGACAGCTCCGGCCACGGCGCGAAGTAGTCCAGCCGGAGGGGGTAGTACAGCGCGGTCCCGTCCTGCCACCGCGATCCCTGGATCTTGTACCAGCCGGCCGTCGCGTAGATCAGGCACACCTCGGCCATGATGACCAGCATTCCGGCGTTGTGCAGCAGGTTCGCCAGCACGTCGAGGAAGGCCCGCCCCTCGCCGGCCCGCCGCACGGCCCGCTCGGCGGCACCCTCGCCGGGCGCCTCGCCGACCGCCTCGCCGGCCGCCCCTCCCGGGCCTCCTCCCGACCGCTCGTGCCGGTCGGCCACCCACCACAGCGCCGGCCCCGCCCACAGCGCCGCGAAGACCGCGAGCCAGCCGCCGCCCAGGCGTCCGGTCACCGCCCCGTACGCGAGGACCGCGCCCAGCACCCCCCAGAGCACCGGCCCCGCCGCTCCGGCCGAGGCCGAGCCCCGCAGGCGGGCCCGGCGCGCGTCGAGCGACCACACCTGCGCGCAGCGCGTCAGGACCAGGTAGACGGCCATGAGGTGGATGACGTTGTCCCCGCCGTCGCCCATGAACACGCTGCGGTTCTGCAGCGACAGCACGCCGACCATGAAGACGACGGACGTCGCCCGGGTCCGCCAGCCCAGCAGCAGCAGCGCGCTCGCGAGCACGGCGACGGCGTAGACGAGCTCGAACCAGAAGGTGGAGCGCGACCACATCAGCACGGTGAAGGCGTCGTTGGAGGCCACCAGCCGCTCCGCCAACCGCCAGCTCCACGGCCCGTCGGGCCCGTAGAGCTGGTGCCGGTTCGGGAACTCGCACAGGAGGAAGAGCAGCCAGGTCCCGGCGAAACCGATGCGGACCACGGCGCTCTGGTAGGGCCCCAGCGCCTGCCCGGTGACCTTCGCGAGCGCCCGCCTCACACGGTCCACCACGGCAGCTCCCGGTAGTACGTCTGGGTGTCGGTCTTCTCGTCGCTCCAGCTCGGCGCGGGTACGGACCGCGTCGCCGAGCGCAGCTGGACGCGCAGGATCCGGCCGTCGCGGTAGACGGGGACGAGCCGCTCCAGCGCGATGCGCCGCAGGTACTCCTCGGACAGCGCGCCGCGCTCGCCGGTCGGCTTGTCGTCGTCGTCGTGGGAGCCGGTGAAGAAGTCCCAGGCCCGGCGGAGCTCGTTCTGCTCGGTGTGGCTCGGCAGCGGATTGTGCCGGATGGCGGCGCCGTCCTCGGCGGACAGGTCGCGCCAGCCGCTGGTGACGAGCTCGCCGCCCCGGGTGCGGACCTGGGCGCGGACCTCGACGGCGATGTTCTGCTGGAGGGGGTTGGGCGCGAAGAGCTTCCAGTTCTGTTCGAACTCGGGGTAGATCCAGCCGTCGATCAGCGCCGCGTTCCGCTTGCTGACCGTGTTGGACGGGGCGACGTGCAGGAAGACGAGCGCCAGGTGCGTGCAGGCGGCGACGGCCACGGCCGCGAGGGCGAGGGCCGCGAGGACTCGGTACGGGGCGGACAGCCCGGCGATCCCGGGCACCCGGGGCGGCACCTTCCGCGGCTCCGGAGGGGCTCCTTCCACGGGCTCGTGCTCGTTCGAATCCATCCCGCCCCGATCATCCGGCGTCCACAGGGTTGCCCACAGAGGTTGACACCCTACGGGCCGCCGTCTCACCATTGAAGCGGATGAACCGAACGATCGGTCGGTCGGGCGGACGGCACACTCTGACAGGGGGCCGGGATGGTCGCAGTGACCCCGGAAACGGGCACGTCAAGCACAGCGGACGCGCGGTCCGGGGACCTCGCGGATCAGCTGCGGGCGTCCTTCGACGCCGCCGTGGCGGCGGACGAGCGGGTGGAACCGCGCGACTGGATGCCCGACGAGTACCGCGCCTCGCTGGTCCGCCAGATGGCCCAGCACGCCCACTCCGAGATCATCGGCATGCAGCCCGAGGCCAACTGGATCACCCGCGCGCCCTCCCTGCGCCGCAAGGCGATCCTGATGGCCAAGGTGCAGGACGAGGCCGGCCACGGCCTCTACCTCTACAGCGCCGCCGAAACCCTCGGCACCAGCCGCGACGAGCTCCTCGACAAGCTGCACTCGGGGAAGCAGAAGTACTCCTCGATCTTCAACTACCCCACCCTGACCTGGGCGGACGTCGGCGCCATCGGCTGGCTCGTGGACGGCGCGGCGATCACCAACCAGGTGCCGATCTGCCGCTGCTCCTACGGCCCCTACGCCCGCGCGATGGTCCGGATCTGCAAGGAGGAGTCCTTCCACCAGCGCCAGGGGTACGAGCTGCTCCTCGCCCTCTCCCGGGGCACCGAGGCCCAGCACGCCATGGCCCAGGACGCCGTCGACCGCTGGTGGTGGCCCTCGCTCATGATGTTCGGCCCGCCGGACGACGAGTCCGTCCACAGCGCGCAGGCGATGGCCTGGCGGATCAAGCGCCACTCCAACGACGAGCTGCGCCAGCGCTTCGTCGACATCGCCGTCCCCCAGGCCGAGTCTCTGGGCCTGACCCTGCCCGACCCGGACATCAAGTGGAACGAGGAGCGCGGCCACCACGACTTCGGCGCCATCGACTGGGCCGAGTTCTGGGACGTCCTCAAGGGCAACGGCCCCTGCAACGAACAGCGGATCGACCAGCGGCGCACGGCGCACGAGGAAGGCGCCTGGGTCCGCGACGCGGCCACGGCGTACGCCGAGAAGCACACCAGCACCGGACGAGAGGTACAGGCATGACGCAGAACTGGCCCCTGTGGGAGGTGTTCGTGCGCTCGCGCCGCGGCCTCTCGCACACGCACGCGGGCAGCCTGCACGCCCCCGACGCGGAAATGGCCCTGCGCAACGCCCGCGACCTCTACACGCGGCGCGGCGAGGGCATCTCGATCTGGGTCGTGCCCTCCACCGAGATCGTCGCCTCCTCCCCGGACGAGCGGGACCCGTTCTTCGCCCCGTCCGCGGACAAGCCCTACCGGCACCCCACCTTCTACGAGATCCCCGAGGGGGTGCGTCACCTGTGAGCAGCACCGGCACCGAGAGCACCGCCACCGCGGCCGTCCTGGCCCTCGGCGACGACGCGCTGATCCTCTCCCACCGCCTCGGCGAGTGGGCGGGCCACGCCCCCGTCCTGGAGGAGGAGGTCGCGCTCGCCAACATCGCGCTCGACCTGCTCGGGCAGGCCCGCATCCTGCTGTCCATGGCGGGCGACGAGGACGAGCTGGCCTTCCTGCGCGAGGAGCGGTCCTTCCGCAACCTCCAGCTGGTCGAGCAGCCCAACGGCGACTTCGCCCACACCATCGCCCGGCAGCTCTACTTCTCCCTCTACCAGCACGAGCTCTACGCGGAACTCGCCGCCGGGAACGGCCCGTTCGCCCCGCTGGCGGCCAAGGCCGTGAAGGAGACCGCCTACCACCGGGACCACGCCGAGCAGTGGACGCTGCGGCTCGGCGACGGCACCGAGGAGAGCCGGTCCCGGATGCGGGCCGCGCTGGACGCCCTGTGGAAGTTCACCGGGGAGATGTTCCAGCCGGTCGAGGGCCTGGACGTCGACCTGGCCGCCCTGGAGACCCGCTGGCTGGCCGCCCTGGGCTCCGTACTGGACCGGGCCGGCCTGGCCCTGCCCGAGGGGCCCCGTACGGGCGCCTGGGCCGCCGGGGCGGGCCGGCAGGGCCTGCACACCGAACCGTTCGGGCGGCTGCTCGCGGAGATGCAGCACCTGCACCGCAGCCACCCGGGGGCATCATGGTGACCGCCGCCGCACAGACCCGTCTGGAGGCGGAGCTGGCCGAGCTGGCGGGCTCCGTGCCCGATCCGGAGCTGCCGGTGCTCACCCTCGCCGAGCTGGGCGTCATGCGCGGCGTCCGGATGTACGAGGACGGGCACGTGGAGGTCACCCTCACGCCGACCTACACCGGCTGCCCGGCCATCGAGGCCATGTCCGCCGACATCGAGCGGACCCTGACCGGCCGCGGCATACTCGACGTCCGCGTCACGACCGTCCTGTCCCCCGCCTGGTCGACGGACGACATCACGGCCGAGGGGCGCCGCAAGCTGGCCGAGTTCGGCATCGCCCCGCCCCGCCCGCACTCGGCCGGCGGACCGGTGCCGCTCGCCCTGTCGGTCCGCTGCCCGAACTGCGGATCCACCGACACCGAGCTGCTCAGCCGCTTCTCCTCCACCGCGTGCAAGGCGCTGCGCCGCTGCGTGGCCTGCCGCGAACCGTTCGACCACTTCAAGGAGCTGTAGATGGCCGTGTCAGTGCCCCCGGCGTCCGCCGGCAGCGCGCGCCCCGCGCGCCACGGCGCGTTCCACCCGCTGACGGTGGCCGCGGTCGACCGGCTGACGGACGACTCGGTGGCGCTGACCCTGTCCGTCCCCGAGGAGCTGCGCGCCGAGTACCGGCACGCGCCCGGCCAGCACCTCACGCTGCGCCGCACCGCCGGCGAGGGCGCGGAGGTCCGCCGCACGTATTCGATCTGCTCCCCCGCCCCGGCCGCCGACGGCCCGGGCCCGGCGGTGCTGCGGGTGGGCGTGCGGCTGGTGGAGGGCGGCGAGTTCTCCACCTTCGCGCACAAGGAGATCGCCGCCGGGGACGTGCTGGACGTGATGGTCCCGGCCGGACGGTTCACCCTGGACCCGGCCACCGCCCCCGCCGGCGCGCACTACGCGGCGATCGTCGGCGGCAGTGGCATCACCCCGGTCCTCTCGATCGCCGCGACCCTGCTGGCGGCCCGGCCCGACGCCCGCTTCTGCCTGGTGCGCGGCGACCGCACGGCCGCGTCGACGATGTTCCTGGAGGAGGTCGCCGACCTCAAGGACCGCTACCCCGACCGCTTCCAGCTGGTCACCGCGCTCTCCCGGGAGGAGCAGGAAGCCGGCCTGCCCTCCGGCCGCCTCGACGAGGCACGGCTGACGTCCCTGCTGCCGGCACTGCTGCCGGTCTCCGAGGTCACCAGCTGGTACCTGTGCGGGCCGTACGGACTGGTGGAGGGCGCGGAGCGGGCCCTGGGCGCCCTCGGCGTCGTCCGGACGCGGGTGCACGAGGAGGTCTTCCACGTCGAGGACACCGCCCCGGCGGCCGCGGCCCCGACGACCGCGGCGCCCGCCCACGGCCGGGTCACCGCCCGGCTCGACGGCCGCTCCGGCACCTGGCCGGTCCAGGACGGCGAGTCCCTGCTGGACGCCGTGCTGCGGGGCCGCGCGGACGCCCCGTACGCCTGCAAGGGCGGGGTCTGCGGCACCTGCCGGGCCTTCCTCGTCACGGGTGAGGTGCGAATGGACCGCAACTTCGCGCTGGAGGAGGAGGAGACCGAGGCCGGGTTCGTGCTGGCCTGCCAGTCCCACGCGGTCTCCGAGGAAGTGGAGATCGACTTCGACCGCTGACCCTTCCCGCCCCCGCCGCCGGATCCCTCACCGGGCTGTGTTTTTCCCACGCCGTGTTCTATCTTGACGCACCGTCAGATCTGAACGGACACGACCGGGATCCGGTGCGCGCGGGAGGACAGGCAGTGGACTTCACCTTCACCGAGGAACAGCAGGCCGCGGTCGAGGCGGCGAAGGCCGTCTTCGCGGACGTCGCCCCCGACCGCGTGCCCAGCCCCGCGCTCACCCCGGGCGCCGTCGCGGAGGAGTTCGACCGGCCCCTGTGGGCCACGCTGGCCGGCTCCGACCTGCTGGGCCTCGTCCTCGCCGAGGAACACGGCGGGGCCGGGCTGGACGTCATCGCCCTGTGCCTCGTTCTGCGCGAGGCGGGCCGTGTGCTCGCCCGGGTTCCGCTGCTGGAGCACTGCGCCACGGCCATGGCCGTCCAGGCCCACGGCGGCCCCGAACTGGCCGCCCTGCTGGGCGACGCCGGGCGCGGCTCGCTCGTCCTGACCGTCGCCGCCCACGGCCGTACCGGCCACGATCCCGCCGAACTGGCCGTCACCGCCCGCCGCGAGGACGGCACATGGATCCTGGACGGGGTCCAGACCTCCGTCCCGTGGGCCCACAGCGCCGACTGGATCGCGGTGCCCGCCCACGGCGGGGACGGCGAGGCCCTCCTCGCGCTCGTCCCGCGCGTCACCGACGGGCTCACGCTCGCCGACCAGTACTCCACCAGTGGGGAACGCCTCGCCGAACTCACCCTGGACGGGGTCCGGGTCCCCGACGCCCATCTGATCGACGCCCCCGGAGCCTGGGACCGGCTCCACCGGATCCTGGCCACCGGCACCTGCGCCCTCGCCCTGGGACTCGGCGAGAACGTGCTCGCCATGACCGGCCGGTACACGAGCAAGCGCGAACAGTTCGGCTTCCCGGTAGCCACCTTCCAGGCCGTCGCGGTCCAGGCCGCCGACCGCTACATCGACCTGCGCGCCATGGAGGTCACCCTCTGGCAGGCCGCCTGGCGGCTGGACGCGGCGACCGACGGCGCGGGCGGCCCCTTGCCCGCCTCCGGTGACGTCGCCGTCGCCAAGATCTGGGCCTCGGAGGGCGTGCGCCGGGTCGTACAGACCGCGCAACACCTCCACGGCGGCTTCGGCGCCGACACCGACTACGCGCTGCACCGCTACCACGCATGGGCCAAGCAGCTGGAACTCCAGCTGGGCCCGGCCGCCGCGCACGAGGAGGCACTGGGCGACCTGCTGGCCGCCCATCCCCTCGCGTGACGGCCTAGAGCACGAAGGCCGGGTTCCCGCTGTCCGTCACCATCGGGCGCCCCGCGCCATCCCACGCCTGCATCCCGCCGTCGACGTTCACGGCGTCGATCTCCTGGCGCACCAGGTACTGGGTCACCTGTGCGGAGCGCCCGCCGACCCGGCACATCACGTGGACCCGGCGGCCGTCCTCGATGGCCTCGGTCAGCTCGCCGAAGCGGGCGACGAAGTCGCTCATCGGGATGTGCAGCGCACCCTCGACGTGCCCGGCCGCCCATTCGTCGTCCTCACGGACGTCCAGGACAAGGCCTTCGGCCGGCACCGAGGCGGCGTCCACCGAGGGAAGCGGTCCGAGGTTCATAACTGTCGCCTTCTCTCTTCGCGGGTCTCGCCCGCCAACCTATAGGGCCTAGAGGGTCCCGAAGGCCGCCAGCTCCGCCTCGCGTTCGGAGACCTGCGCGAGCAGCTGCTCCGCGATCTCCTCCAGCAGCCGGTCGGGGTCGTCGGGCGCCATGCGCAGCATCGCCCCGATCGCGCTCTCCTCCAGCTCCCCGGCCACCATCGACAGCATTTCCTTGCGCCGCGCCAGCCACTCCAGCCGGGCGTAGAGCTCCTCGCTCTCGCTCGGCCGCGCGGCCTGCGGCGCGGGCCCCGCCGCCCACTCCTCGGCCAGCTCCCGCAGCAGCCCTTCCTCGCCCCGCCCGTACGCGGCGTTCACCCGCACGATGAAGGCGTCCCGGCGGGCCCGCTCCTCCTCGTCCTGGGCCAGGTCCGGGTGCGCCCGGCGGACCAGCTCCCGGTACAGCCGGCGCACCTCCTCCGAGGGCCGCACCCGCTCCGGCGGCCTCACGGACCGGTCGGTCAGCATCGCGGACGCGTCGTCGGAGATCCCGTCCGAGTCCAGCCAGTCGTGGAAGAGCTCCTCCACCCCGGGCATCGGCATGACCAGCGCCCGCGCCTCCCGCGCCAGCCGCAGGTCCTCGGGGTCACCGCTGCGGGCCGCCTTCGCCTCCGCGATCATCGCGTCCAGCTCGTCCAGCCGCGAGTACATCGGGCCGAGCTTCTGGTGGTGGAGCCGGGAGAAGTTCTCGACCTCCACCCGGAAGGTCTCCACGGCGATCTCGAACTCGATCAGCGCCTGCTCGGCGGCCCGCACGGCCCGTTCGAGCCGCGCCTCGGGCCGCTCGTCACCGGAGGCGCCGGGCTCTTCGGGAACTGTCTGCTCGGTCTGCTCGCTCACCCGGCCAGCCTACGGCCAGCGCGGGGCGGCATGTTTCACGTGAAACACAGCTCACGTGAAACACAGCTCACGTGAAACACGACGCACGTGAAACACGACGCACGTGAAACACGACGCACCCGAGCCGACCTCAGACCCTCAGACCCTCAGACCCCGAACTCCGCCGCTATCCGCCCCGCCCTGACCGCCGCCACCAGGTCCGCGTGGTCGGCCTCGCTGCGATCGGCGTAGGCCACCGCGAAGGTGGCGACGGCCTCGTCCAGCTCCTCGTTCTTGCCGCAGTACCCGGCCAGCACCCGCGGATCCGCGCTGTGGGCGTGCGCCCGCGCCAGCAGGGCGCCGGTCATCCGGCCGTAGTCGTCGATCTGGTCGACGGCCAGCGCCGCCGGGTCCACGCTGCCCTTGCGGTTGCGGAACTGGCGGACCTGGAAGGGCCGGCCCTCCACCGTGGTCCAGCCCAGCAGGATGTCGGAGACCACCTGCATCATCTTCTGCCCGGCCACCACCCGGCGGCCCTCGTGCTCCTCCCGCGGCGCGTGGAAGCCCAGCCCCGGCAGGTGCGGCAGCAGCGCCGACGGCCGCGCCTCCTTCACCTGGAGCACCAGCGGCTCACCCCGGTGGTCCTGCAGCAGCACCACGTACGACCGGGTGCCCACGCTCCCGGTGCCCACGACCCGGAACGCCACGTCCTGAACCGCGTACCGGGCCAGCAGCGGCAGCCGGTCCCCCGAGAGGGTCTGCAGGTACGGGCCCAGGGAGGCGGCCACGGCGGCAGCCTCACCGTCGCCGACCCGGCGCAGCACGGGCAGCGCGTCCACGAAGCGGCGGTAGCCGTCCTCCCCGGCCTCGGTCGACTTGGCGGCGAAGCGGGCGGAGGTGTTGTTGCGGGCCTTCTCCGAGACCCGTTCCAGCGTGCCCAGCAGATCGCGGGCATCGGTGTGCGAGACCAGTTCCTCGTCGGCGATGGCGTTCCACGCGTCCAGGGCCGGCAGCTTGGCCAGCAGCCGCACGGTCCGCCGGTAGGCGCCCACCGCGTCCCGGGCGGCCGCCCGGCAGGTGTCCTCGTCCGCTCCGGCCACGCGCCCGGCGAGCACCAGGGAGGCCGCCAGCCGCTTGACGTCCCACTCCCAGGGGCCGAACACCGTCTCGTCGAAGTCGTTGAGGTCCATGACGAGGTGCCCGCGCGCGTCCCCGTAGAGACCGAAGTTGGCCGCGTGCGCGTCGCCGCAGAGCTGCGCGCCCACCCCGGTGACCGGCCCGCCGGACAGGTCGTGGGCCATCAGGCCGGCCGCTCCGCGCAGGAAAGCGAAGGGGTTGGCGGCCATCCGGCCCACGCGTATCGGGGTCAGCTCGGCAACCCGGCCGACGTTGGACTCCTCCACCGCGCGCACCGCGTCGGGGCGCCCGGCGGGAGCCTCGAAGTGCGCGTGGGCCGCCCGCGGCACCCGCGCCCGCAGCGCCTTCCCGGCCTCCTTCTGCGAGCCCGGCAGGGCCCTCGACGCGAAGCCCTCGACGCGGGGTATCCGCCCGCCGCCCCGCCCCGCCGCCGCACCGGCCGCACCACCCGCGTACGCCGCGTTCGCCGCGTCCGCCGTCTGCTGCTTCGGTACCGTCACCATCCGCGCTGCCCCCGCACTGTTCGCGCCCCATCGGCCTCGGTCGCCGATCAAGTCGGCCCGAACGGTACCTAGAGCCCGGCGTCCCTGGCCAGCAGGGCCGCCTGAACCCGGTTCTCGCACTCCAGCTTGGCCAGGATCCGGCTCACGTACGTCTTCACCGTCGCCTCGCTCATGTGCAGCCGACGGCCCGCGTCCGCGTTGGACAGCCCCTCGCCCAGCAGTGCCAGCACACCGCGCTCGCGCTCGCTCAGCCCGGCCACCCGCCGCCGGG
Source organism: Streptomyces sp. AB3(2024) (assembly GCF_041862025.1). NCBI lineage: Bacteria > Bacillati > Actinomycetota > Actinomycetes > Kitasatosporales > Streptomycetaceae > Streptomyces > Streptomyces sp. AB3(2024). The sequence continues at coordinate 106,983 of NZ_JBGWAB010000001.1, read as the reverse complement.
CCGCCTCGCCGCGCCCGGCGGCCCGCCCGGTCGCCAGCTGGTCCACGACGTGCCGGGTCGCGCCGGGGGAGAGGTAGGCGTCCCCGGCCGCGGCCGCCCGGACCGCTCCGATCAGCTCGCCCGGCGCCGAGTCCTTCAGCAGGAAGCCCGCACCGCCCTCGCCGAGGGCCCGCAGCACGTTCTCCTTCTCCCCGAAGGTGGTCAGGATCAGCGCCCGCACGCCCGGTGCCGCCCGCCCCAGCTCGCCCAGCGCGGTCAGTCCGTCCATCACGGGCATCTGGATGTCCAGGAGCATCACGTCCGGGGCGTGCGAGCGGGCCAGCTCCACCGCCTCCCGGCCGTTGGCCCCCTCCGCGACGACCTCGATGTCCGGCGCCGAGGTCAGGATCATCCTGATCCCGGCCCGGATCAGCGGCTCGTCGTCAGCGATCACCACTCGGATCACCTTGGCTGTCACCCGCGCTCCTACTGCTTGACCTCGTACGCCTGCTTCTCCACGAGCTTGCCGTCCCGGAAGCAGAAGCGGAAAACGGAGTCGTTGGTCAACCCCGACGAGTCCTCCGTCGACAGCAGGGCCAGGCAGTCCGAGCCCTCCGGCCGCGGCGGCCCCTTGCGGTCCAGCCCCGACGTCAGGACGCTTTCCCCGTCCGGCAGCCGGTCGCGGACGGACTTCTCCACGTCGCCCACGCTGACGGCGTCGTATTCCTCCTTGCTGATCATCGCCTTGTTCACGGTGCCCAGCAGCAGGGTCATCCCGGCACCCAGCACGATGATCAGCAGCACCACCGCCGCGACGGCTATCCCGCAACCCGTCGCGATGCCGCCGGTCCGGCTGCGCGCCGGCACGGCCAGTTCGCGGTCCACCGCCGCCCAGTCCATCGGCGGCGCGGTGCGCCGTGCCGAGGCACGGGCCTGGGAGCGCTGACCGAAGTCGTCGGCCACGTCCTCCTCGGCCACCCCGGCCGGCTCCGTCCCGTACGGCAGCACACCGGCCACCCGGAAACCGCCGCCCTCGGTGGCGCCCGCGTGCACCATGCCGCCGACCAGCCTGGCCCGTTCCCGCAGCCCCGTCAGGCCCTGCCCGCCGGAGATCACCTCGCCGGGCCTGGGGGCGGCCGCCGGACCGTTGGCGATCTCCACGACCAGCGAGTCGTCCTCGTAGCGCAGCTCCACGCTGATCGCCGACCCGGGCGCGTGCTTGTAGGCGTTGGTCAGCGCCTCCTGCACGATCCGGTACGCCGCGTGGTCGCAGGCCGCGACCAGCGGCCGGGGCGCGCCCGCCGTACCGAGCCGTACGTCGGTCCCCGCGGCCCGCGCCGCCTCCACGATGCCCGCGATCCCGGCGACCCCCCGCGCCGCCGGCTGGGCCTCCTCCACCACGTGCGGCGCCTCCACCCCGTCCCGCAGGATCCCGACGACCTCGCGCAGCTCGTGCATCGCCGCGACGGAGGCCTGTCGCAGCACCCCGACGGCCTCGCGCTGGCGGTCGGTCAGCACGGGGTCCACCTCCAGCGCCCCGGTGTGCACCGAGATCAGCGCCAGCTGGTGGCCCAGGCTGTCGTGCATGTCCTGGGCGATCCGCTGGCGCTCGCGCAGCCGGGCCTGCCCGGCCACCATCGTCCGCTCGCGCAGCAGTTGGTCGTTGCGCTCCTGGAGGGCGCTGATCAGCGTCCGGCGCTGGTACCAGTACCGGCTGGCCAAACCGGGCATGACGGTCGCCGCCAGGAACAGCAGGGTGGAGAAGACGACGATCAGCAGCGGCCGCGTCTGGGACCACTGGTCGTACAGGCCGAGGCCGACCTCGGCGAGGAAGGCCAGCACGAAAGCCGTCAGGGCCCGCCCCACACCGACGATCCGCCGGCCCGCCGACCAGCCCAGCACGATCGTCACGAGGAACACACCGGGCAGGAAGGCGCTCGCCGCCGCCCCCAGCACCAGGGTGGCCGCCGGCAGCCTGCGCCGCAGCAGCATCAGCGCCACGATGGTCACGACTCCGAGGACCATCTTCTGGCCGGAGCTGTTGCTGAGTTCGTCGATGCCCAGGCCGAGCAAGGACAGTACGGCGGCGATCGTGAGGTCCCCCGCGAAGGCGCGCCCCGACCAGGGCTCGGCCCCCTTCAGCCACACCCAGCCCGCCCGTACTCCCGCCTTGGCATCCACCCGACCGACCCTAGACACCGATCCACACACCCGTCCGCCGACTTTCGTCGCGTCCCGCCCGACGAAAGTCGGCCGCAGACAGGGGCACGGCCGCAGGCACGGTCCCGACCGCAAGCAGGGGCACAACGAAGAACCCCCGCTCCGGATTTCTCCGAAGCGGGGGTTCTCCCGATGTGGGCGAGGGGGGATTTGAACCCCCACGTCCCGAAGGACACTGGCACCTGAAGCCAGCGCGTCTGCCGTTCCGCCACTCGCCCGAGCAGCTCCCCAGTGGACTTCCCTTTCGGGCCGTTCCCCTGGCGACGAACGAAAGATTAGCACGTCATCCGGGGTGGATTCACATCCCTTTCCCGGACCCCCCTCACCCCGTCCGGGACCGGCCCCTCCCGGAGTCCCCTCCGGGTGCGGGACACTGTCCCTGGAGCGCCCCTACGATCCCTTGTGAGTACCAACACTCCTGTACACGGGACCGGAGGGGAACCAGCCGAATCCGCCACGCGTGGATACGATCAGTAAGCAGTACAGGGCGACAGCGACGGAGGAGGTGCCCCATGGGAGTTCTGAAGCGGTTCGAGCAGCGACTCGAAGGTCTGGTGAACGGCACCTTCGCCAAGGTGTTCAAGTCCGAGGTCCAGCCGGTGGAGATCGCCGGAGCCCTCCAGCGGGAGTGCGACAACAACGCCACCATCTGGAACCGCGAGCGCACCGTCGTGCCCAACGACTTCATCGTGGAGCTCAGCACGGGCGACTACGAGCGTCTGAGCCCGTACTCCGGCCAGCTCGGCGACGAGCTCGCGGGCCTCGTCCGCGACTACGCCAAGCAGCAGCGCTACAGCTTCATGGGCCCCATCAAGGTCCACCTGGAGAAGGCGGACGACCTCGACACCGGTCTGTACCGTGTCCGCAGTCGCACCCTCGCCTCCAGCACCTCCCAGGACGCGCCGCAGGCCCCCCAGGGCCAGCAGCAGGGCGGTTACGGCTACCCGCCGGCCGCCGCCCCGCCCATGCCGTCCGGACCGCCTCCGGGCGGACCGGGCGCTCGCGCCGGCGGGGGTCCCGTACCCCCCGGCGCACCGGGCACCACCCGGCGTTGGATCGAGATCAACGGCACCCGCCACCAGATCTCGCGCCCCACGCTCGTACTCGGCCGCAGCACCGAGGCCGATGTGCGGATCGACGACCCCGGCGTCTCGCGCCGGCACTGTGAGATCCGGACCGGAACACCCCCGACGATCCAGGATCTCGGGTCCACCAACGGCATCGTGGTGGACGGGCAGCACACCACCCGCGCTACGCTCCGCGACGGCTCGCGGATCGTCGTGGGCAGCACCACCATCATTTACCGGCAAGCCGAAGGGTGAAGCGGGGGCAATGTCAGAGCTGACCCTGACGGTCATGCGGTTGGGTTTCCTGGCCGTTCTGTGGCTGTTCGTCATCGTGGCCGTTCAGGTCATCCGCAGTGATCTCTTCGGTACGAGAGTCACGCAGCGCGGCTCCCGCCGCAGCGGCGGGAGCGCCGCGCCGCCGCAGCCTGGGCGGCAGTCCGCGCCGCCGCAGCAGCGCCAGCGCCGCGGTGCGCCGACCAAGCTGGTCGTCTCCGAGGGCACCCTCACCGGAACCACGGTGGCGCTCGCCGGCCAGACGATCACGCTGGGCCGCGCCCACGACTCGACGATCGTGCTGGACGACGACTACGCCTCCAGCCGGCATGCCAGGATCTACCCGGACCGTGACGGCCAGTGGATCGTCGAGGACCTCGGGTCCACGAACGGCACCTATCTCGACCGGACCAGGCTGACCACCCCGACGCCCATTCCGCCGGGCGCCCCGATCCGCATCGGCAAGACCGTCATCGAGCTGCGGAAGTAGTACGAGAATGAGCGAGCGGAGCGAGCGAGCCGCGGCGGTCCGTCCCACCGGGGACCCGGACCCGCGCGCGCTCCCGACCGGAGGGTGGGCAGTGTGGCTCGTCGAGACCGGTTGTACCCCGAGGCATCGTCGACAGGGCAGGTGCGCATGAGTCTGTCCCTGCGGTTCGCCGCCGGATCGCACAAGGGGATGATCCGCGAGGGCAACGAGGACTCCGGCTACGCCGGTCCCCGGCTCCTCGCCGTCGCCGACGGCATGGGCGGCCAGGCGGCCGGCGAGGTCGCCAGCTCCGAGGTCATCTCCTCCCTCGTGCAGCTCGACGACGACGTCCCGGGCTCCGACATCCTCACCGCCCTCGGCAGCGCCGTGCAGCGGGCCAACGACCAGCTGCGCGCCATGGTCGAGGAGGACCCCCAGCTCGAAGGCATGGGCACCACGCTCACCGCCCTGCTGTGGACGGGCCGCCGGCTCGGCCTCGTCCACGTCGGCGACTCCCGCGCCTATCTCCTGCGCGACGGCGTCCTCACCCAGATCACGCAGGACCACACCTGGGTGCAGCGCCTCGTCGACGAGGGCCGGATCACCGAAGAGGAAGCCACCACGCACCCGCAGCGCTCGCTGCTGATGCGGGCGCTCGGCAGCGGCGACGTCGTGGAGCCCGACCTCTCCATCCGCGAGGTCCGGGCGGGCGACCGCTACCTGATCTGTTCCGACGGCCTCTCCGGCGTGGTCTCCCACCAGACCCTGGAAGAGACCCTCGCCGACTACCACGGCCCGCACGAGACCGTGCAGACGCTGATCCAGCTCGCCCTGCGCGGCGGTGGCCCGGACAACATCACCTGCATCGTCGCGGACGTCCTCGACACCGACAGCGGCGACACCCTCGCCGCCCAGCTGAGCGACACCCCTGTCGTCATCGGCGCGGTCGCCGAGAACCAGCACCAGCTCTTCGACGGCAACGCCATGCAGACCCCGGCCGGCCGGGCCTCGGGCCTCGGCCGCCAGGCCCCGCCGCCGGCGGGCGCCTTCGGCCCTCCCGGCAGCGGCGAGGCCCCCGGCTACGGCTACCCCGACCAGGGCCAGGGCGGCGGCGCGTACGGCAGCTTCGGCGAACCCGAGGGCTACGAGGCCGAGGCTCCGTACGAGGACACGTACGACCACCCCCGCAGGCGGCGCAGCAAAGGGCGCAAGTGGACCACGCGCACGCTGATCCTGCTGCTGGTGGCCGGTGTCGTGGGCGGCGGGCTCTACGCCGCGCACCGCTGGACGCAGACCCAGTACTACGTCGGCGTCAAGAGTGACCACGTCGCGCTCTACCGCGGCATCAGCCAGAACCTGGCCTGGATCCACCTCTCGCAGGTGGATACGGATCACCCCGAGATCGAACTGAAGTACCTGCCGTCCTTCAAGCGCAAGCAGGTCGAGGCCACCATCAGCGAAGGCAGCATCGACGGGGCCCGCAAGAAGATCGACGATCTCGGCACCCAGGTGTCCGCCTGCAAGAAGGACGAAGCCCGCCGCGCCGCGGAAGCGCAGAACAACCAGACGCCCGGCCCCAGCCTGACTCCCGCGGAGCAAGCTCTCGTCGGCCAGTGCGAAAAGCAGTAGACATACGCGGGCACAGGGGGCCTGCCACACCATGAGCGTTGTCACCAACACGACCACCATCGGCGCCATCGAGGCGCCGAGCCGGCGGAACACCGAGCTCCTGCTGCTCGCCTTCGCCGTGGTCATCCCGATCTTCGCCTACGCCAACGTGGGCCTGGCGATCCACGGCGAGCTGCCCCCGGGCATGTTCCTCTACGGGCTCGGCTTCGCCGTCCTGGCCGGCATCGGCCACCTCGTCGTACGGCGCTACGCCAAGTACGCCGACCCGCTGCTGCTGCCGATCGCCACCCTGCTCAACGGCCTGGGCGTCGTCCTGATCTGGCGGCTCGACCAGTCCGAGCGGCTGCAGACCCTCGCCAAGCGCAGCTTCGGGGTCTTCACCGAGTCGGCGCCGCGGCAGATGATGTACACGGGGCTGGCCCTCGCCCTGTTCGCGGTCGTGCTGCTGGTCCTCAAGGACCACCGCGTGCTCCAGCGGTTCACGTACATCTCCATGGCGGGCGCGCTGATCCTGCTGATCCTGCCCGTCGTCCCGGGTCTGGGCGCGGACGTCTTCGGCGCCAAGATCTGGATCAGCGTCGGTGGCTTCTCCATCCAGCCCGGCGAGTTCGCGAAGATCGTCATCGCCATCTTCTTCGCCGGCTACCTGATGGTGAAGCGCGACGCCCTGGCCCTGGCCAGCCGCCGTTTCATGGGGCTCTACCTGCCCCGCGGCCGTGACCTGGGCCCGATCCTGATGATCTGGGCGATGAGCCTGCTCGTCCTCGTCTTCGAGAACGACCTCGGCACCTCGCTGCTCTTCTTCGGCATGTTCGTGATCATGCTGTACGTGGCCACCGAGCGCACCAGCTGGATCGTCATCGGCCTGCTGATGTCGGTCGGCGGCGCCGTGGTCGTCGGCACCTTCGCCAGCCACGTCAAGGTGCGCGTCACCGCCTGGCTGGACCCCTTCGCCTGCTACTACACCTCCGGCGCCTGCGAGCAGGTCGGCCAGTCGATCATGAGCTTCGGTTCCGGCGGGGTCCTCGGGACCGGCTGGGGACAGGGCAACTCCGACCTCATCGGCTTCGCCGCCAACTCCGACTTCATCTTCTCCACCGTCGGCGAGGAACTCGGCCTCACCGGCGTCATGGGCTTCCTCCTGCTCTACGGGCTGATCATCGAGCGGGGCGTCCGCACCGCGCTCGCCGCCCGCGACCCCTTCGGCAAGCTCTTCGCCATCGGGCTCTCCGGCGCCTTCAGCCTGCAGATCTTCGTCGTCGCCGGCGGAGTCATGGGCCTCATCCCCCTCACCGGCATGACCATGCCCTTCCTCGCCTCCGGCGGCTCGTCCGTCCTCGCGAACTGGGTCCTCATCGCCATCCTCATCCGGATCAGCGACACCGCACGCCGACCTGCCCCGGCCCCCGCCCCGTCCCCCGACTCCGAGATGACCCAGGTGGTCCGCCCGTCATGAACAAGCCCCTGCGCCGCATCTCGCTGTTCTGCGGGCTGCTCGTCCTCGCCCTGCTGATCCGGACCAACTGGCTGCAGTACGTCCAGGCCGAGGACCTCAGCACCCGCAAGGAGAACCGCCGGGTCCAGATCGCCCAGTACGCCACCGAACGCGGCAACATCATCGTCCAGGGCCAGCCCGTCACCGGCTCCGCCGTGACCGACGGCAGCGACTACAAGTACAAGCGGACGTACCTCGACGGACCCCTGTGGGCGCCCGTCACCGGCTACGCCTCGCAGGCCTTCGGCTCCACGCAGCTGGAGTCGCTCGACGACGGCATCCTCACCGGCAACGACGACCGGCTCTTCTTCGACCGCACCATCGGCATGTTCACCGGCGAGAAGAAGCAGGGCGGCAACGTCGTCACCACCCTGAACGCCGCGGCCCAGAAGGCCGCCTACGAGAAGCTGGGCACCAAGAAGGGCGCCGTCGCCGCGATCGACCCGCGCACCGGCGCCATCCTGGCCCTGGTCAGCACCCCCTCGTACGACCCGTCCACCTTCGCCGGCAACTCCAAGACCGACGGGAAGGCCTGGGTCGCGCTGAAGGACAGCGAGGACAAGAACCTCGTCAACCGCGCCCTGCGCGAGACCTACCCGCCGGGCTCCACCTTCAAGGTGGTCACCGCCGCGGCCGCGCTGGAGAACGGCGTGGTGAGCGACATCAACGCCCCCACGGACACCCCCGAGCCGTACGTCCTGCCGGGCACCAAGACCCCGATGGTCAACCACGCGAGCGGCTGCGAGAAGGCGACGCTGAACTTCGCGCTCCAGGTCTCCTGCAACTCGGTCTTCGCGAACATGGGCGACAAGGTCGGCCGCGACAAGATGGTCGAGACCGCCCAGAAGTTCGGCTTCAACAACGACAAGATCGACATCCCGGTCCGCGCCTTCGCGAGCGTCTACGACAAGACCATGGGCAAGGACGGCAACGCCCAGAGCTCCATCGGCCAGTTCAACACCGCCGCCACCCCGCTCCAGATGGCCATGGTCACCGCGGCCATCGCCAACGACGGCAAGCTGATGAAGCCGTACATGGTCGACCAGCTGACCGCGCCGAACCTCGACACGATCGAGAAGCACGAGCCGCAGGAGATGAGCCGCCCGGTCTCCCCCGCGAACGCGCAGAAGATCCAGCAGATGATGGTCAACGTCGTCGAGCACGGCACCGGCGAGAACGCGAAGATCAAGGGCGTCACCGTCGGCGGCAAGACCGGCACCGCCCAGCACGGCGAGAAGAACGCCAAGCGCCCCTACGCCTGGTTCATCGCCTACGCCGACAACCCCGACGGGACCTCCCCGGTCGCCGTGGCCGTCGTCATCGAGGACAGCGCCGCCGACCGCGAGGACATCAGCGGCGGCGGCCTGGCCGCCCCGGTCGCCAAGGCGGTCATGGAAGCCGTACTGAAGAACAAGGGATGACAAGCGGAGACAGGATCAGAGCGCTCGGTACCGGTCCGATATCAGCCTGTGGTCACGAACCGATCACCGACGATCGGCCGGTAGCCTTGCCGCGAACAGCACACCGCCGGACCGCACACCGGTGCGGTCGGGACTGACGGAGAGGGCTGCAAACGTTATGGAAGAGCCGCGTCGCCTCGGCGGCCGGTACGAGCTGAGCCACGTGCTCGGCCGTGGTGGCATGGCCGAGGTCTACCTCGGTCACGACACCCGGCTCGGCCGTACCGTCGCCGTCAAGACCCTGCGCGCCGACCTCGCCCGCGATCCGTCCTTCCAGGCCCGGTTCCGCCGCGAGGCCCAGTCGGCCGCGTCGCTGAACCACCCGGCGATCGTCGCCGTGTACGACACCGGCGAGGACTACGTCGACAACATCTCCATCCCGTACATCGTGATGGAGTACGTCGACGGCTCGACCCTGCGCGAGCTGCTGCACTCGGGCCGCAAGCTGCTGCCCGAGCGCACCCTCGAAATGTGCATCGGCATCCTGCAGGCGCTGGAGTACTCGCACCGCGCCGGCATCGTGCACCGCGACATCAAGCCCGCCAACGTCATGCTGACCCGCACCGGCCAGGTCAAGGTCATGGACTTCGGCATCGCCCGCGCCATGGGCGACTCCGGCATGACGATGACGCAGACGGCCGCCGTGATCGGCACCGCCCAGTACCTCTCCCCGGAGCAGGCCAAGGGCGAGCAGGTCGACGCGCGCTCCGACCTCTACTCCGCCGGCTGCCTGCTCTACGAGCTGCTCTGCGTCCGGCCGCCGTTCGTCGGCGACTCCCCCGTGGCCGTGGCCTACCAGCACGTCCGCGAGGAGCCCCAGCCCCCGTCGAACTTCGACCCCGAGATCACACCCGTGATGGACGCCATCGTCCTCAAGGCACTGGTCAAGGACCCCGACTACCGCTACCAGTCCGCCGACGAGATGCGGGCCGACATCGAGGCCTGCCTCGAAGGCCAGCCCGTCGCCGCCACCGCCTCCATGGGAGCGGCCGGCTACGGCTACCCCGACCAGGGCGGCTACGGACACCAGGGCCAGGACCAGGCCACCACCGCGCTGCGCTCCCCCGACGCGGGCCAGACCTCGATGCTCCCGCCGATGCCCCCCGGAGGCGACGGCGGATACGGGTACGGGGACCAGGGCCACGGCGGCTACGACCAGGGGCACGGCCGGCGCCAGCAGAAGAAGAGCCGGGCCTCGACGATCCTGCTGGTCCTCGCCGGCGTCCTCGTGCTGGTCGGCGCGATCCTGATCGGCCGGACCCTCTTCGACACCACCGTGGACAACCGCCCCGCCGTGCCCAACCTCGTCGGCCAGACCTTCGACGCGGCGCAGCAGAGCGGCAAGAGCATGGGTCTCACGGTGGAGAAGGAGGCCGAGGAACCCTGCAAGGGACAGCCCAAGGGCAGCGTCTGCTCGCAGAACCCGGCCGCCGACACAAAGGTCGACAAGGGCACCGCGGTCAAGGTCAAGGTGTCCTCGGGTGCGCCCAAGTCGGCGGTCCCCGACGTCCTGCGGCTGAAGTTCGAGGACGCCGAGTCGACGCTCAAGGGCAAAGAGTTCCGGGTCGAGAAGAAGCTCGTCGAGTCCGACGCCGCCACCCCCGGCACCGTGACGGACCAGAACCCCAAGGCCGGCAGCCAGGCCGAACAGGGCTCGGTGATCACCCTCACCGTCGCCAAGGAGGTCGCGAAGGGTCTCGTGCCCGACCTCTCCGGCAAGACGAAGGAGGAGGCCGCCAAGGCCCTCCAGGCCGTGAAGCTCAAGCTGGGCAGCACCACCGAGGTCGACTCCCCCGGAGCCCCGCCGAAGACGGTCGTCCAGCAGCAGTACGCGCCGGGCACGGAGCTGGCGAAGGACACCCCGGTCAACGTCAGCATCTCCAAGGCCGCCGCCGCCACGCCGACGACGGTGCCCGCGCTGACGGGTCAGACGGTGGCCCAGGCCAAGCTGACGCTCCAGGCGAGCAACCTGGTCTTCGGCGCGGTGCTGGCGGGCGCGACCGACGACAACGCGGTGATCATCGACTCCAACCCGCCCGTCGGCACCCAGGTGCCGGGCGGCACCGTGATCAACGTCCGCACCGCCCCGAAGGCCCAGGACGGCAACAACGACGGCGGAGGCTTCTTCGGGGGCCTCACCGGCGGCCGCCGCTAGCGGAGCGCGTGCGAACAGGCCCGGCCCCCGATGGGGGCCGGGCCTGTTCCCGTTTCGCGGAGGGGCTGCGCAGCCCCGCGGTCAGCGCAGCTCCGCCGGCGGCGTGCGCTTCTCGTCCACCTTCTCCGTGCGCACCAGCTCGCCCCAGACGATGTAGCGGTACTTCGAGGTGTAGACCGGGGTGCAGGTCGTCAGCGTGATGTACCGGCCCGGAGCCGTCTTCCCCGATTCCTTCGGGACCGGGTTGATCACGTCCACGTTGTACTTCGAGGTCTGGCGCAGCTCGGCGAAGACCTTGTAGACGTACCAGGTGTCCCGGGTCTCGAAGACGACCGCGTCGCCGTTCTTCACCTTGTCGATGTTGTGGAACTTCGCCCCGTGCCCGTCGCGGTGCGCGGCGAGCGCGAAGTTGCCCTTGTCGTCCCAGGGCAGGGCCGACTTCACCGGATCCGTGTAGTAGCCGGCGACGCCGTCGTTGAGCACGTCGGGGGCGGTGCCCGGCTTGACCAGCACCTCGCCGTTGTTCATCGACGGCACGTGCAGGAAGCCGATGCCGTCCCCGGTGTCGAGGGCGCCCGGCTGCGCGGGCGCGTTCGGGGCCTGCGCGGGGGCCGACTGCCACTGCCGGCGGACCTGGTCGCCCCGGGCCGAGGCCTGCCGGTCCGCGAGGACGTTGGTCCACCACAGCGAGTAGGCCACGAACAGGCCCAGGACCAGGCCCACCGTGATCAGGAGCTCTCCCAGCAGGCTCAGGAACCCTGCGATCACACTGCGATCGGCAGGCGGCGGTGCGGAGCGACGGCGGGCACGAGACACTGCGGGTTCGTCCTTACGGGCTGGTCAGCGGCTGTTCAGCGCGGGCGGAACGCCCTGGCTGCGCGGGCGTTCGTCGATCATCCTGCCCCATACGATCATCCGGTAGGTGCTCGTGAACTCGGGGGTGCAGGTCGTCAGCGTGATGTACCGGCCCGGTGCGGTGAATCCGGCCCCCTCCGGAACCGGCTTGATCACCGAGACGTTCGCCGGGGAGGTCTGCGGGAGCACCGAGGTCATCGCGTACGTGTAGTACGCGTCCCTCGTCTCCACCACGATCGCATCGCCCGGCACGAGCTTGTTGATGTAGCGGAACGGTTCACCGTGGGTGTTGCGGTGGCCGGCGACGGCGAAGTTGCCCTGCTTGTCGGCCGGCATGGCCGTCTTGAGCACGCCCTCGCCGTAGTGGCCGACCATGCCCCGGTCCAGCACCTTCGCCTTGCTGATCCCCTCCGCCACCGGGACCTTGAGGTCCAGCTTGGGGATGTGGAGGATCGCGAAGCCCTGTCCCGGCTCGAAGGCGGCCACCGGCGGCGCCGAGGGCGTCCCCGCTCCCGGTGCCCGCTCCCAGGTCTGCCGCAGCGAGCCGGCGGCCCCGTTGGCCGTCCGTTCGGCGAGCAGGTTGGTGTACCAGAGCTGGTAGGTCACGAACAGCAGCATCACCAGGCCCACCGTGATGAACAGCTCCCCGGCCGCCCGGCTCAGCACCACCACCGGGCCGCCGGAGCGGGGGCGGGCGCGCCGCCGTCCCCGCCCTCCCCGTTTGCGTGCCCGCGCGTGCGAGCGCTTCGCGGCCTCCCGGTCCGCCTTGCGCCGCGCGGCCCGGCCCTGGGCGGGCGCGGACGGCGCGACCGTCGTCACGCGACGGCCTTGCCCACCACCGGGGCCAGCCCCACCGACCGCTCGACCGCTCCGGCGTCTCCGCAGCGTACGAGCCAGTTCGCGAGCATCCGGTGCCCCCACTCGGTCAGTACCGACTCGGGGTGGAACTGCACGCCCTCGACGTCGTGCTCCCGGTGCCGCAGGCCCATGATGATCCCGTCCTCGGTCCGCGCGGTGACCTCCAGCGCGTCCGGCAGGGTCAGCGGTTCGGCGGCCAGCGAGTGGTATCGGGTGGCGGTGAAGGGCGAGGGCAGTCCGGTGAAGACGCCGAGGCCCTCGTGGACCACGGGCGAGGTCTTGCCGTGCAGCAGCTCGGGGGCCCGGCCCACCACGCCGCCGTAGGCGACGGCCATGGACTGCATGCCGAGGCAGACGCCGAAGACCGGGACGCCCGTGTCCGCACAGTGCCGGACCATGTCGACGCAGACGCCCGCCTCCTCCGGCGTGCCCGGCCCCGGCGAGAGCAGCACGCCGTCGAAGCCGTCCTGCGCGTGTGCGAGCTCGACCTCGTCGTTGCGCAGCACCTCGCATTCGGCACCGAGCTGATAGAGGTACTGGACCAGATTGAAGACAAAGCTGTCGTAATTGTCGACAACCAGAATGCGCGCGCTCACGAAGTCGCTCCCGATCCCTCGTCCACCGTCACGTCGTTGAACGGAAGCAGCGGCTCGGCCCACGGGAATACGTACTGGAACAGTACGAAAACCACCGCCAGGATCAGTACGAGAGAGATCAGCGCGCGAACCCACGCGTTGCCCGGCAGGTGCCGCCAGATCCAGCCGTACATTCCGTCTGTTTCCTTCGTCGTCCACGATCGTTCCACGCACCGCGGGGGCGGTACCGCAACAGCCTAAAGGCCAGGACCCCGCCGTTGGGGGTCACCCGGTCAATCCCTCCGCTCCGCCGGGCGCGGCGGGCCCGGTTGCGGTGAGTTCCGCCCAGACGACCAGCCGGTGGCTGTGGCCCCATTCGGGATCGCAGGTGGTCAGCGTCAGGTATTTGCCCGCGGCGGTGAAGGGGGACCGCGCGGGCACCGGGTCGACGACCGCGACCTCGGTGGGCAGGGTGCGCAGCGGTGCGGAGCGGACGGTGTACGTGTACCGGTGGGTGGCGTCGCGGACGATCACTTCGTCCCCCGGACGGAGCTCCGGGACGTCCTTGAAGGGGTCTCCGTAGGTGCGCCGGTGCCCGGCCACGGCGAAGTTGCCGTCCTCCCCGGGCCCGGCCGTGCCCGCGTAGTGGCCGAGGCCCTTCTTCAGCACGCCGGGGTCCGTGCCCTCCAGGACCGGCTTGCTCCAGTCCGGGCCGAAGCGGGGCACGTACATCTCGGCGAAGGCCTGCCCGGCGGGGCGGGGCCGCGGCTTCGCGGCCTGTTGCGGGGGTGCGGGTGCCCCGGAGGGCCGCGGGGCAGGTGCGGCCGCCGGGGCCGCGGCCGCCCAGCGGTCGCGCAGCCGGTCCCGTTCGCCCTCCATGGCCCGGTCGGCCTTGACCCCGGTCCACAGCAGCACGTAGGCCGTGAACAGCACGATCAGCGTCCCGGCCGTCAGGCACACCTCGCTGAACGTCCGTACCACCAGGCGCAGTACGACGTCAGGGCGCGGCGGACTCCAGCGGCTTCGCATAGTGGAGGTCCACTGTGCCGGAGTACCCCGGCAGTGTCAGCCTCTTGTCCTCGTCCACTTTCCAGCCGAGCCCGTAGGCGTTGACGTACAGCTGGTAGTTCTGCAGGGCGGGGGAGGCCGCGAGGGCCTTGCGCAACGCGCCCGGGTCGCCGACGGCCGACACCTTGTACGGGGGCGAGTAGACCCGGCCCTGGAGGATCAGGGTGTTGCCCACGCAACGCACCGCGCTGGTGGAGATCAGCCGCTGGCCCATGACCTCGATGCCCTCGGCGCCGCCCTGCCACAGGGCGTTCACCACGGCCTGGAGGTCCTGCTGGTGGATGACCAGGTCGTTGGGCTGGGGCTCGGGGACGCCCGGGACGCGGGCGGTGGCGTTCGGCGGCGCGTCGTTGAGGGTGACGCTCAGACCCTTGCCGGAGAGCTCCTCGGTGCCCGCGGCGGTGCGCAGGGCGGCCAGCTTGGCGTCCTCGGCCTTGGTGCTGCCGTCGTCGCGTTCGGCGAGGGAGTCCACCCGGTCGCGCGCGAGAGCGGCGGTCTTCTCCAGCTCGGCGTTGTTGGCGCTGCGCTCGTGGATGAGGTCGGACAGCTTCAGGAGCGATGCGTCCGTCCGGATGTTCGTACCCTTGGACGTGTTGAAACTGGTGAAGAAGATCAGGCCTGCCAGGGCGAAGACGGCGGCCGTCAGCAGCCGGGCCACCCAGGTCCGGCGACGGGGACCCGCGGAGGAGTCGTCGGATTTGCTCAACGTACCCTTCTCCTTCAACGCCAGTAGGTCCACTACGCTAACGGACGCCCGGGGCAGGCCAGGTCCCCAGCGCATCGACAGGAGAGCCCCTCGTGCCGAAGTCACGTATCCGCAAGAAGGACGACTACACGCCGCCGCCGGCGAAGCAGGCGCAGACGATCAGGCTGACGAACCGCAGCTGGGTCGCCCCGGTCATGCTGGCGTTCTTCCTCATCGGTCTCGCGTGGATCGTCGTCTTCTACGTGACCGACACCCAGCTGCCCGTCGAGGCCCTGGGCAATTGGAACATCGTGGTCGGTTTCGGATTTATCGCTGCCGGATTCGGCGTCTCCACGCAGTGGAAGTAATGCGCGGATAGCGCCGCGGCGCAAGCTCTCCCCAGGAGTTATCCACAGCGTCATCCACACCTGAGGAAAAGACAGAAGATCTGTGGATAACTCTGTGGAGAGTTGACGCCGGTGTGATCAGGTGAGTTCGGCGGTCCGAACCATGACCAGCACCACGGCCACCAGGAACACTGCCGCGCAGGTACCCACCTGTACCAGTATGCGCTTCCTGCCGGTGGCGGGAGCCAGCATGCCGAGCGCCACCAGTGCGCCGGTCACCAGGCCGCCGATGTGCGCCTGCCAGGACACCGACAGGCTGCCGCCCAGCGGCACGAAGGTGATCAGCAGCATCAGCCCGAGCGTGATCAGGACCGGCCGCATCTCGTAGCGCAGCCGGCGGGCGAGGACCACGGTGGCGCCGAGGAGCCCGCAGATGGCGCCCGAGGCGCCGAGGGTCGGCGTGTTCGGCGCGGTCAGCAGGTAGACCAGGGCGCTGCCGCCCAGCCCCGACAGCAGGTAGAGGGCGAGGTAGCGGGCCCGCCCCAGGGCGGCCTCCAGCGGGCCGCCGATCACCCACAGGGCCAGCATGTTGCTGAAGATGTGCCACCACTCGACGTGCAGGAACACCGAGGTCAGCAGCCGGTGGTACTGACCGGTGGAGATCCCCTCCAGCGGGGCCCCGTAGTACTCGACGTAGCGGCCGAGCAGCTCCAGCCGGACGGCCAGTCCCGGTACGGCGTACGTGGCGAGGAGGACGGCCACGTTGATCCCGATCAGGACCTTGGTGACGAGCTGGGGATCGGCCGCGACCCGGCCGCCCGCGAGGGTGCGCGGGGCGCTCGCCGCGGGGGCGTGTCCGGTGCCGGAACCCCCGCGGACGCATTCCACGCACTGGAAGCCGACCGCGGCGCTCACCCTGCACTCGGGGCAGACCGGGCGGTCGCAGCGGGTGCAGGTGATGCCCGTGTCGCGGTCCGGGTGGCGGTAGCAGCCCGGCAGACGGTCGGTGTCCATCGGTCCCCTCGATCGGCGGCGCGGCCGGCGGGAGGTGCCCCGCCGGTCCGGGTACACAACCAGGACGGACGGGCGGGGCGCAAAGGTTCCCGGGGCCGCGCGGGGGCGCGCCGGCCGACGGGAGGCGGTCAGCGCTTCCCCGCGGTCAGCGCCTTCCCGCGGTCAGCGCTTCTCCACGGTGACCGACTGGATGATCACGTCGTCCAGGGGGCGCTCGGTGCGCGGGTTGGTGGCGCCCGCCGCGATCTTGTCCACGACCTTCTGGCTGGCGGGGTCGGTCACCTCGCCGAAGATGGTGTGCTTGCGGGTCAGCCAGGCGGTGGGCGCGACCGTGATGAAGAACTGCGAGCCGTTGGTGCCCGGCCCGGCGTTGGCCATCGCGAGCAGGTAGGGCTTGGTGAAGGCCAGGTCGGGGTGGAACTCGTCGGCGAAGCGGTAGCCCGGACCGCCGGTGCCGTTGCCGAGCGGGTCGCCGCCCTGGATCATGAAACCGCTGATGACGCGGTGGAAGACGGTGCCGTCGTAGAGCGGAGCGGTGGTCTTCTGGCCGTCGGTGGGACGGGTCCACTCGCGGGCGCCCGTGGCCAGCTCCACGAAGTTGCGGACGGTCTTGGGCGCGAAGTTCTCCAGCAGCTCGATCTCGATGTCGCCGTGGTTGGTCTTCAGGGTGGCGTAGAGCTTCTCGGCCACGGGTCTGCCTTCCATAGTCATCACTGTCGGTCCCGATCCTCCCACGGAGGGCAGCGCGGCACAGAAATCCTCCACCCGTATGCCCTGTCACGCATGCCCGGCGGCGCTATGGCAGGCATGATCCGACAAAGGGTGGAAAGGTGAACTGTGTCCGCCACCGAGGAGGAGGATCCCGTGACACGCAACGACAGCGTGCGCCTGGCCGCCGAGAGCGCCAGGGACACCGTGAGGCACGCGGCGGAAGCGGTGGCGCCGTACGCGGAGACCGCGCGGAACGCCGCCGTGTACTACGCGCAGGAGGCGAACGACCGGCTGGCGCCGAAGGTCTCGTACGCGGCCGGCCAGGCCTCGCTCCACGCGCGCACGGCCTACGACACCCATCTGCATCCCCGCATGGTGGCGGCGCGCGCCCACGTACCGCCCCCCGTCGACCGGGCGGCGGTCCAGGCGCTGGAGCAGACGCGCCGGGCGGCGCGCCAGGCCGCCGACTACACGCAGCCCCGCATCGAGAGCGCCGTGGCGGCGGCCACGCCGGTCGCCGAGGAGGCCGCGGCCCGCTCGACGGCGGCGCTGGCCGCGCTGCGCGGTCAGGTGTCGGCCAAGGAGGTGCACCGGCTGGTCCGGCGCAACGAGCGGCGGGCGCGCTGCCACCGGACGCTGCGCGGGGTCGCGCTCGTCGGCCTCGTGGCGGGCGCCGCCTTCGTGGTGTGGAAGTGGTGGGACCGGCAGTCGAACCCGGACTGGCTCGTGGAGCCCCCGGCGGCCACCGAGGTCTCCCGCGGCACCGACCCGGCCAGCTTCGACGACGAACTGGCGGAGAAGGAGCGCGAGGCCGAGGCGGGCTCGAACGGCTCCGAGGGCGACGAACGGCGCTGACGGCACCCGGCCTGCACGCGGAAGGGGCCCGGATCCACTCCCTGGATCCGGGCCCCTTCCGCGTCCCGCCGCCACGGCCTTCCGGCTACTGGGGGAGGGTGAGCACCATGCCCGGCAGGATCATGTCGGGGTTCGGGCCGACGACGGTCCTGTTCATGGCGTAGAGCTCCCGCCACCGGGCCTCGTTGCCGAGCTCGCGGCGGGCGATCGCGGAGAGCGAGTCGCCCGGCTTCACCGTGTACATGCGCTTCTTGGCGGCCGGCGACGGCTTGGGCGAGACGGGTACCGCCTTGTGCGCGGCCGACGTGGGGCTGGGCATGGCCGGACCGGACGCCGGGGGCGGCGGCGCCGCGGGCGTCCGGGGCGCGGCGGCCAGGGGCGGCCCGGGCGGGCCCGCCAGGGGCGGCTTCGGTGGCACCGGTACCGCCTTGTGCGCGGCCGACGTCGGGCTGGGCATGGCCGAACCGGACACCGCGGGCCTGGGCGGCGCGGCCGCGGCCGTCCGCTCGGCGGCCGCCTTGGTCGCCGCCGCGGCGTCGGTGTACTTGCCGCCCATGCCTCCGGGCGCGGACCCCGCCGCGGCCTGCTGCTCCGTCTGCCCCTTCGCCTGCTCCTTCGCCTTCGCGGCGGCCTCGTGTTCCTTGTTCTTGTCGGACTTCAGGAAGTCGAAGAGTCCCATGTGCGTACGCCTCCGGCGTGGTGGTGCCCCCTGGGCTCGATGCCTCTCCCCACTGTCCGCCATCCGGGGCCGGACGGCCCAGTGACGGGGCCGTCCGGGGGACGTCCGGCGTGTCCCCGGGGCCGCCCGCGCGGGACGCCCCGGGGCGGCTACCGGCGGGCGCGGCGGGCCGGGCGGGGGGTCTCCGAGGGGATCGCGAGGGCGTCCTCGGCGAGCATCCGCAGCGTGCGCAGGAGGGCTTCGCGGGCGGCCGGGGGGAGCGGGGCGAGGGCCTCGGCGTGCACCCGGTCGACGATCCGGGTGCTCTCGACGGCGACCTCGGCGCCCTTCGGGGTCACGGCGATGATCCGGGCCCTGCGGTCGGCGGCGGAGGGCCGCCGCTCGGCCAGGCCGGCCTCCTCCAGGGCGTCGACGGTCACCACCATCGTCGTCTTGTCCATGTCACCGATCTCGGCGAGCTGGATCTGGGTGCGCTCCTCCTCCAGGGCGTGCACGAGGACGCAGTGCATACGGGCCGTCAGCCCGATCTCCCCGAGGGCCGCGGCCATGCGGGTGCGCAGGACGTGACTGGTGTGGTCCAGGAGGAAGGACAGGTCGGGCTCGGTCCGCGCGTTGGGCGCCATGGCGGTCATGACCCCAGCCTAACAATTCGATCCGAGAAATACAGTCTGCAACAAAACCATCTGCTACGGTCACACCAGTCGCCGGATCACGACGACCTGCCGCCTCACCGCGACCGGAGAAACCGATGCCCGCCACGCTCCAGGCCACCGCACCCGCCACACCCGCACCCGCCCCCCGGGCACCCCGGCTCCGCTCCCGCTGGACCGCCCTCGCCGTGCTCTCCACCGGCATGCTCATGACCGTCCTCGACGGCAGCATCGTCACCGTCGCCATGCCGGCCATCCAGAACGACCTCGGCTTCACCCCCGCCGGCCTCAGCTGGGTGGTCAACGCCTACCTGATCGCCTTCGGCAGCCTGCTGCTCCTCGCCGGCCGCCTCGGCGACCTGATCGGCCGCAAGCGGATGTTCCTGGCGGGCACCGCCGTCTTCACGGCCGCCTCGCTCCTCGCCGGCCTCGCCGGATCGCCCGCCCTGCTGATCGCCGCCCGCTTCCTCCAGGGCCTGGGCAGCGCGATGGCCTCCTCCGTCAGCCTCGGGATCCTGATCACCCTCTTCACCGGAACCCGCGACCGCACCCGGGCGATCGCCGTCTTCTCCTTCACCGGAGCCGCCGGGGCCTCCCTGGGCCAGGTGCTGGGCGGGGTCCTCACCGACGCCCTGGACTGGCACTGGATCTTCTTCATCAACCTGCCGATCGGCATGGCCGCCCTGCTCGCCGCCCTCCCCGCGCTCCCCTCCGACCGCGGCCTCGGCCTGCGCGCCGGAGCCGACGCCCTCGGCGCGGTCCTGGTCACCGCCGGGCTGATGACCGGCATCTACGCCGTCGTCACCGTCGAGACGTACGGCTGGACCTCCGCGCACACCCTCGGCCTCGGCGGCCTCTCCCTGGCCCTGCTCACCGCCTTCACCGTGCGCCAGGCCAAGGCCCGCGTCCCCCTGATGCCGCTGCGGATCCTGCGCTCCCGCACCGTGGTCGGCGCGAACCTGGTCCAGATGCTGATGGTGGCCGCGCTGTTCTCCTTCCAGATCCTGCTCGCCCTCTACCTCCAGCGGGTCCAGGGCTACGGAGCCGCGGAGACCGGCCTCGCGATGCTGCCCGCCGCCCTCTCCATCGGCGCGGTCTCGCTCGGCGTCTCGGCCCGCCTGAACGCCCGCTTCGGCGAGCGCGCCGTACTCCTCGCGGGGCTCGGGCTGCTGACGGTCGGCCTCGGCCTGCTGACCCGGCTGCCGGTGCACGCGGACTACGTCGCCGACCTGCTGCCCGTCATGCTGCTGGCCTCCGGCTTCGGCCTGGCCCTGCCGGCGCTCACCGCCCTGGGGATGTCCGGCGCCGACGAGCGGGACGCCGGCCTGGCGTCGGGCCTCTTCAACACCACCCAGCAGATCGGCATGGCCCTCGGGGTCGCCGTCCTGTCCACCCTGGCCGCCTCCCGCACCGGGTCCCTGACCGCGGCCGGCCGCACCCCGGCCGAATCCCTCACGGGCGGCTACCACCTCGCCTTCGCCCTCGGCGCCACCCTCCTGCTGACCGCCGGCGCCGTGACGGCCACCCTCCTCCGCCGCCCCCGCACCCCCTGAGGCCCGTCACGCGAAAGACCCCCTGACCGGCGTTTCCGCTGGTCAGGGGGTCTTTGAATGTGGAGCCTAGGAGATTCGAACCCGTATCAAGACCACGCTGACCTGCGGTTTTGCAGGACATACCGGGCTTTCAATTCCATTCAGCCCTTCTCGATCCCGCTCAACCCTGCCCAATCCCGGGGCCGTGCACACACGTGCGCACGGCCTCCAAGGACGTAGCTGGTGTAACGCAAACGGCTCTGCGACCCAGAGAGCCTATGGCCTCAGAGCACTCGACGGTCAAGGTTTGCGCAAAGTGAGCCCGTGCCGTGCACATGGAGGTTCACCCGCTCCGCGCAGCCGTCATCGCAGAACGCAAAACGGGCTCTCCAAGGAGCCCCGAGGGCTGTGATCCAGTCACCTTGCACCACAAGAGGCAGGCCCGGGCACTAGCTCGGAGCACCCACCTCGCTACCCCGACACCTGAGCACGGAGGTGTGTTGCATCGCCGAGGGGCGGCCACGGCGCGGCCGCCCCTCCACTGCTACCGGCGCTGCTCGTAGATCACCAGGAACGGTGAGACGAATCCCGACGCCTCCAGCGGGGTCACGTCCCCGGCCAGGACCAGCAGGACGCCGGCCGCCAAGGCTCCGCCGTACATCCACGCCCTTGCCAGGTCGGGTCCGCTGTCTTCGACCTGCACCGTGCCATCGCTCATACTGGGTGTGCTCCTGCTCTTCGCTGGACATG
Source organism: Streptomyces sp. AB3(2024) (assembly GCF_041862025.1). Taxonomy (NCBI): domain Bacteria; kingdom Bacillati; phylum Actinomycetota; class Actinomycetes; order Kitasatosporales; family Streptomycetaceae; genus Streptomyces; species Streptomyces sp. AB3(2024). Next base: position 85,657 of record NZ_JBGWAB010000001.1, on the reverse strand, counting down.
GGTATCGGCTTCCACAGCGCCTAGGAACCCTGTGGAAGCCGCGAGGCGGTTGAGACGGCGACACATGTCCGTGCGCTTGCCGCCTCAACCGTCAGTCATCGCTCGATACAAACCCCCAGTTTGGGCCGCGCCAGATGACCTCAATACACAGAGATGCGCAGAGATCGAGAAGGTCCTCGCGCGGCTTGTCCGGGACTAGCAGCACGAGCCGTGGTGTGGGGTTGAGGAAGCGCCGGTAGTCCACCAGGGCCCCGATGGCGGCTCTTACCGCACTGCGGGTGGCATTGCTCCCGCCTGCTGCTGCGCAACCTGCGCGGCGTGACCGCCAACTACCTCGACGCCGGTGTCCGGCGGATCATCTTGGCCGGGGTCGCCGAGAACGCGGCCGAGCGCGCCGGCTACCAGGCTGCGATCGGCATGCCGCTCCGGTCTGCCGCCTAACCGCGGACCTCCCCGCTGTGCACACGCGGCTCAGGCGCCGCGGATGGAGCTGACCCGACGCACGATGAAACCCCAACGGTCAGCCTCGCTAGATTGCCGCGGCAGGTGACCACGTGGCTCTCGAAGCTCTGCTTCGGATCGCACAAGCATCACGGAACGTACACGCAGCAACTGGCCGTACGTGGGGGATGCGGACTGGCCGCTGACACCCCCGCCGGATAGATCTAGGTGGCGTTCACGCTCCACCTCGGCCTGATCTGTGATGTCGCCCCCTCAGTCTGCTCGCTCCTTTTGAGGAGCAGCAGGACCCCGAGTGCTGACGTATCCCAGAGCGCTGGTGCGCTACAGCGTCCCACCCAGGTAGACATTCCTGGACGACACCTGAATCAGTCTGAGCTCCACGCCTGGATCAGGTCCTCGGGCAGTAGATGGTCAATACCTTCGGCAGTGCAGCCGCTGCGGGCAACCGCGAGGAGCGGGGTGTCCTCATCCGCGCCCGGGAGTTGGGCGCGATGGTTGATCAACCGCGCCAAGTCACGGTGATCAAAGGGCTTGTTCTCAAGCCACTTGATCGACCCCACGACAGTGATCTTCTTGGCGATAGGTGCCCGGTCAGCGCCGATGATGTCAATCTCCGGGTCGTTGGTACGCGTCCAGTAGCCGCCGACGGTGTTGGTGCCCTCAGGGAGCCGGTCATCGGCCAGACGCCACAGGCTCTCGCGGACGACCGGTTCGACAGCCCTGCCGCGCCAGGATGTCCAGCCCGCACGGATCGTCTCCAGGACCCGGTCACCACGACCCCGCTCGACAGCCGGGATGCCAGGACCGATGAAGGAGAGCCAGAAGCGCAGGTACGGATCGTCGATCCGGTAGCGGGTCTCGCGGCTGGGCCGCGTCGACAGGGGCAGATCGGCGGCGACCATGCGGCGACCGGTAAGGAGGTCCAGAGAACGCGTCACCGATCCTGGGTTGAGGCCACCCGCAGCCCGGCCGATCAGCGTGAAGGTGCGTTCACCGTGGCCGATGGCGCCGAGTACGGTCCGCGCCTGCGCCTCCGTGGGGAACTCTGCCGCCAGCGTGCGTTCTCCGCTCACCAACAGCGCCGAGGTGGGCCGACGCAGAGCGAGGCCCAGATAATCCCAGAGGCTCGCTCCCTGCGGCCATTCCTCCAGGATCAGCGGAAGCCCGCCACTGACGAGATAGGCGTCGAAGGCGTCCGCCGGCGGCAGGTCCAGCATGCGCGCAACGTCCGCCGGGGTCAGTGGGGGGACGACCATCTCCGTACCGCGCTGGTAGAAAGGTCGGCCGTAGGTGTTGAGCTGCTCCATCATGGCGATGTCGGAGCCGATCAGCACAAGAAGTACCGGCAACTTGGACAGAGTCCGGTCAAAGGCCTTCTGTAGAGCACCTTCGAAACTCGGGTCCTCGCGCACCAAGTAGGGCATCTCGTCCATTACCACGATGCTGGGCGCATCCGTCGGCAGGGCAGAGGCAAGCAGGGCCAGGGCCGCGTCCCAGGTCTGCGGGGCCGCGAAGTCTGCGAAGCGGTCGGCATCGGGGAGGCTGGAAGTAGCGACTTCCGCCGTGAATCCCGCCAGGTCTTCTTCTCTCGAACCGCCAACCGCAGTGAAGAAGAGGTGCGCGATCCCTGCACGTTCCACGAACTCTTCCACCAGCCGGGACTTACCCACGCGCCGCCGCCCCCGGATCAGCACCGCTCGCCCGGGCCGACCACTTCGCCCACCAGTCCGCACTGGCGACAGCAGGTCCTCCAAGAGACCGAGTTCGTTACGACGGCCGATGAACCCGTTCATGGCAACCACCTCCGCTGGACCACATCAGAGACTTGCACCAAAGATAGTTTCATCAATGCAAGCATGATGCCAGCCGCCTGGCCGACGGCCCCGCCCGAGGCCGGGAGATCTGTTACTGGCAGCCAAAATCCCTACGTGCGCACATGTGTGCGCGAAAAAACCCCTCCAAGCCAACGTTTCCGCAGGTCAGAGGGGTTCTATCTTGTGGAGCCTAGGAGATTCGAACTCCTGACATCTGCCTTGCAAAGGCAGCGCTCTACCAACTGAGCTAAGGCCCCGAGCAACCGGACGCGACCGTACCCCTTGAGGCAGCGACCGTTCCGCAGCACAGAGTACCCGGTGTACCCCCGCATCCCGCAAAATGATAGGGACTCCCGCCCCGCGACCACGCTCCGTAAGATGCTCGCGAGGTTCGCACCAGCGAAGGGGAGTAGTCAGAGTGGACGCAGTACAGCAAGAGGCCACGGCCAGAGCCAGGGAACTCCAGCGCAGTTGGTACGGGGAGCCGCTCGGCGCGCTGTTCCGACGGCTCATAGATGACCTCGGCCTGAACCAGGCCCGCCTCGCTGCCGTCCTCGGGCTGTCGGCGCCGATGCTGTCCCAGCTGATGAGCGGGCAGCGCGCCAAGATCGGTAACCCGGCCGTGGTCCAGCGGGTCCAGGCCCTCCAGGACCTCGCCGGACAGGTCGCGGACGGAAGCGTCAGCGCGGCCGAGGCCACCGACCGGATGGACGAGATCAAGAACACCCAGGGAGGCTCCGTCCTCAGCAACAGCGGTCAGACGACGACGGGTTCCGGCGCGCCCACGGTCAAGCGGGTCGTCCGGGAGATCCAGTCGCTGCTGCGATCGGTCTCCGCCGCCGGGGACATCATCGACGCGGCGGATTCCCTCGCACCCAGCCATCCGGAACTGGCAGAGTTCCTCCGGGTCTACGGCGCGGGCCGCACCGCGGAGGCGGTGGCCCACTACGAGGCCCACCAGAACTGACGCGCACGCGTGACGGGGGACGGGGGACGGGCGCAGCGATGGGCGAGGTCTTCGCCGGCCGGTACGAACTGGCCGACCCGATCGGGCGCGGCGGCGCGGGCGCCGTCTGGCGGGCCTGGGACCACCGCCGCCGCCGGTACGTGGCCGCCAAGGTCCTCCTGCACGGCGACGCCCACGCCCTGCTGCGCTTCGTGCGCGAGCAGGCCCTGCGCATCGACCACCCGCACGTGCTGGCCCCGGCCAGCTGGGCGGCGGACGACGACAAGGTCCTGTTCACCATGGACCTCGTCGCCGGCGGCTCCCTCGCCCACCTGATCGGTGACTACGGGGCCCTGCCGCCCCGGTTCGCGTGCGCGCTGCTCGACCAGCTCCTGGCGGGGCTGGCGGCGGTGCACGCGGAGGGCGTCGTACACCGCGACGTCAAACCGGCCAACATCCTGCTGGAGGCCACCGGAACCGGGCGGCCGCACCTGCGGCTGTCCGACTTCGGCATCTCGATGCGCAAGGGCGAGCCGCGGCTCACCGGGACCGATCTGGTCGTCGGCACCCCGGGTTACTTCGCCCCCGAGCAACTGACGGGCGCCGAGCCCGACTTCCCCGTCGACCTCTTCGCGGCGGGACTCGTCGCGCTGTACCTGCTGCAGGGCCGCAAGCCCGATTCCCTCGCGCTGACACGGCAGTTCCCGGCCCAGGGCACCCCCGGTCCTCCCGAGGGCGTCCCCGAGCCCCTGTGGGACGTGATCGCGAACCTCATGCACCCGGACCCCCGGAAGCGGTTCCGGACCGCCACAGGGGCGCGCAAGGCCCTTGCCGAGGCCGCCCAGTTGCTACCGCCGCCCGACCCGGACGAGGATCCGGTGGAGGTGTTCGACCAACTCGGTCCCCTCCCCGCCGGTTTCGGCCCGGGAGGCCCCTCGGACCCCCGCTCCGCCGCCGCCTCCGCGCCCTCCCCGGAGCCCGCTCCCGCGCCCTCCCCGGAGCCCGCTCCCGAGCCCTCCCCGAGGGCCTCGCACGGGCCACCCGCCGCCGGTGCCGCCGCCGGTGCCTTCGGGCCGCCGCCGCCCGGCTCCGGCCCCGAGGAGACGGACGGCTTCCACCTCGCGCCCCCGTCCTCCCCGACGCCCCTGCCCTCCCCCGAGCCCGCGGGGCCGGCACCGGCCCCGGCGCCCGTTCGCCGCCGGATCCCCCCGCCCCCCGCCAGGGCCACCGCCGCGATCCTCTCGGCGGCGCTCCTGTGCTTCGCGGTCGGCGCCTGGGCGCTGACCCGTATCTAGTGCCGTGACCGGAACCAGGCCACCCCGTCCGCCCCCGGTCCCGGCCCCGCTCCGGTGCGCCGGGCCAGCAGGAGCCAGCCGCCGAGCCCGAGCAGCAGCAGCGCGCCCGTCCCGAAGCCGGCGCCCGCCACGGTCCGCATCAGGGAGCGGTCCTCCTCCCGGGCGGCGGCCTCGGGGACGGTGAGCCCCTCCTTCGCGGCGGCCCGCTCGGCGGCGCCGACCCCGAAGCCCGCCGCCGCCAGCCCCTCCCGGTAGGCGGGCTCCGCTGCCCGGATGCCGCCCACGTCCACCCGTAGGGTCAGCGGCACGGACGAGGCGTCCTCGGTGAACTCCCGCACCTTCCCGCCCAGGGTGACGGCGACGTAGTACCAGCCGGCCACCCGCAGCGGCCGGACCTCCGTCCGGTCGGAGAAGCGGTTCGCGTACGCCACCGGCACCGTCCCCGGCAGGGTCACGGCGGCCTGCTGCCCGTCGTAGGGGGTGTCCCCGGAGTCCACGATCCCCCGGTAGGGCGTGTAGAGCGAGACGGTGAGCCCGTCGGAGGCGGAGCCGTACGGCAGGGTCATCCGGGCCTTCGCGATCTCGGCGCCGACCGCCAGCCGCTGCCCCCAGTCCAGCGGGACCCGGTAGAACCGCGTCTGTCCGGGCCTCAGTTCGTCGCGCCACACCCCGGAGCCCAGGGCCCGCGCGTCGTTGAAGCCGGTCCCTCCGGTCCGCGGGACCGGATCCGTGCCCGGCAGGACCGGGGAGGGGGAGGGCACCACCGGGGGCGGGGAGACCGGGGCGCCGCCAGCGGCCGGGGCCGGTTCGCGCAGGACGAGGAGCTCCACCGGCCAGGCCGCCCGGTCGGAGTCCTCCGCCGCCGACCGGGTGACCTTCGCGTAGTACGTCCCCGGGGCCTGGCACTCGGAGTCCTCCTCCAGCCGCCGCTGGCCCGCCGCCGCGAGCGGGACCGGGTCGTTGCCGAAGGAGGCGCGGCCCGGGTTGTACGGGCAGGCGCGGCCGGCGCTGGTCATGACCTCGACCTCGACCCCGTCGGAGTACCCGACCCTGCTCCCGGCGGGCGGGCGCAGCACGGCGGAGACGTACACGGTGGAGGCGCCGTCGAGACCGAGCCGGTACACCCGTTCGCCCGGGGCCACGGTGTCCTCGTAGACCACGCCGGTCTCCAGCAGCGGGGCGTCCGCCGTGGAGGGCCTGCCCTCCACCCGCCGGGCTCCCTCGGCCGCCGAGTAGCTCGGCGGCGGGGCCGGGGAGGGCCCGGCCTCCGCGCGGGCGGCCCCCGGCAGCCAGAACGCCACCAGTGCCGCGGCCAGCACCGGGCGCACGACCGCGCCCGCCCCGCGTCCCCGACGCACGCTCACGTCCACCCCACGCCATCCCGATTTTTACCATTGCAAGCAAAATCGTTGCAGAACGGAATTTCCCGGCACAGAACAGCACGAAGCCCCGGCAGCAGCGGCAGCCGGGGCTTCATGGAATCAAGCGGGTCTCACACGCCGGAACCAGAGGGCACGGAGTCGGTTGCCTCCGTCCACAGGTCCTGCTCGGCGCGGTCCGCCTGGATCTGGCGGTACACGAGGAGCCCGCCGATGGCGGCCAGTGCGACCAGGAGCAGCTTCTTCACCGCGCGACCTCGTCTTTCGTTGACGTAGGGGACTTCTGGCGGCCAACAATACACACCGGCCGATACCGATCGGTTACCTGGCAGCCCCTCACATGGCCCAACGACAAAGACCCCCAGGCCATGGGCCTGGGGGTCTTCGACACTGTGGGGCTAACAGGATTTGAACCTGTGGCCTCATCCTTATCAGGGATGCGCTCTAACCAACTGAGCTATAGCCCCATCCGCGCTGCGCGCTGACTCCTGAAGATTAGCGCACAGACGCGGTCGAGCCAAAATCGCGCTCTACGGGGCGTCCGCGCAGGTCATTCGTCCTCGGCGAGCGTGAGCTCCACGCCGCCCACGAAGCCCGCCGACAGGTTGTAGATGAACGAACCCAGCGTCGCCAGAGCCGTCATCAGCACCACGTCGATCACCGCGATCACCGAGGTGAAGATCAGCACGCGCGGCAGCGACAGGAACGACTGGAGGTCGAACCCGTTGCTCTCGTTGGAACCGGTCGCCTCGCTGATCGTGCCGCCGACGGTCGAGAAGATGCCCATGGCGTCCATGACCATCCACAGCACCGCCGCCGCGACGACGGTGCACACGCCCAGCGCGATCGACAGCAGGAAGCTGACCTTCATCACCGACCACGGGTCGGCCTTGGCCACCCGCAGCCGCGCCTTGCGCGTCCTCGGCGTCGTACGGACGACCGGACCCGTTCCCCGCTGCGCGCCGGGGCCCTTGGGGGCCGCGTAGGCCTGCGGGGGCTGGTACGGCTGTGCGCCCCGCTCCTGGCCCGCGTCGGCCTTCTGCTTGCCGTTCGCCTTCGACTTGACCTTCGCCTGCGGCTGCGCGGCCGGTGCAGGCTCCGGCTCCGGTCCTCGGGTGTCCGTCACCGTTGCCCCCTGTCCCCCCTGGGAGTCCGCGGCGGGGCCACGGGCACCATTCGCTCCAGTCTTGGCCGGTCCGGCGCCCGTGGCTCCACTCACGCTTACTCCTCGTGCTCCCCTGCCGGGGACTCAGTGCCCCCGGCCGCCTCGGCGGCCTGTCCGTCGGCTGCCCCGGCCTCGATCTCTGTCTCGATCTCGTCGACCTCGTCAGCTTCCTGACCGGCCTCGGCGTTCCGAGCGATGCCGACCACGGCATCGCGCTTGCCCAGGTTGATCAGCTGGACGCCCATGGTGTCACGGCCCGTCTCCCTGACTTCGTTGACGCGCGTACGGATCACACCACCGCCGAGCGTGATGGCGAGAATCTCGTCCGTTTCGTCGACCACCAGCGCGCCCACGAGCGAACCGCGGTCTTCCACGATCTTGGCGGCCTTGATGCCCAGACCACCACGGCCCTGGACGCGGTACTCGTCCACGGCCGTCCGCTTGGCGTAGCCGCCGTCGGTCGCGGTGAAGACGAAGGTACCGGGCCGCACGACGCTCATCGACAGCAGCTCGTCGCCCCCGCGGAAGCTCATGCCCTTCACGCCCGACGTGGCACGTCCCATCGGGCGCAGCGCGTCGTCGGTCGCCGTGAAGCGGATCGACTGCGCCTTCTTGCTGATGAGCAGCAGGTCGTCCTCGGCGGACACCAGCTCGGCGCCGATCAGCTCGTCGTCCGCGCCGCTCTCCGTCTCCCGGAGGTTGATCGCGATGACGCCACCCGAACGGGGCGAGTCGTAGTCCTTCAGCGCCGTCTTCTTCACCAGGCCGCCCTTGGTGGCCAGGATCAGGTAGGGCGCGGCCTCGTAGTCGCGGATCGCGAGGATCTGGGCGATCTTCTCGTCCGGCTGGAAGGCCAGCAGGTTCGCCACGTGCTGCCCGCGCGCGTCGCGGCCGGCGTCCGGCAGCTCGTACGCCTTGGACCGGTAGACGCGGCCCTTGTTGGTGAAGAACAGCAGCCAGTGGTGCGTGGTGGAGACGAAGAAGTGGTCGACCAGGTCGTCCTGCTTCAGCTTCGTGCCGCGCACGCCCTTGCCGCCGCGCTTCTGCGAGCGGTAGTCCTCGGTCTTGGTGCGCTTGACGTAGCCGCCGTGCGTGATGGTGACGACGATGTCCTCTTCGGCGATCAGGTCCTCCATGGACATGTCGCCGTCGAAGGGCACCAGCTTGGAACGCCGGTCGTCGCCGAACTTCTCGACGATCGCCGCCAGTTCCTCGCTGACGATCGAACGCTGCTTCGCCGGGGAGGCCAGGATCGCGTTGTACTCGTTGATCTTCGCCTGGAGTTCGTCGTGCTCGGCGACGATCTTCTGCCGCTCCAGGGCCGCCAGGCGGCGCAGCTGCATCTCCAGGATCGCGTTCGCCTGGATCTCGTCGATCTCCAGGAGGCCCATCAGGCCCTCGCGCGCGATCTCGACCGTGTTGCTGCGCCGGATGAGCGCGATGACCTCGTCGATCGCGTCCAGCGCCTTGAGCAGACCGCGCAGGATGTGGGCGCGCTCCTCCGCCTTGCGCAGGCGGAAGCGCGTGCGCCGGACGATGACCTCGATCTGGTGCTGCACCCAGTGACGGATGAACGCGTCGATCGACAGGGTGCGCGGCACCCCGTCCACGAGCGCCAGCATGTTCGCGCCGAAGTTCGTCTGCAGGTCGGTGTGCTTGTAGAGGTTGTTCAGCACGACCTTGGCCACGGCGTCGCGCTTGAGCACGATCACCAGGCGCTGACCCGTCCGGGACGAGGTCTCGTCACGGACGTCGGCGATGCCGCCGATCTTGCCGTCCTTGACCAGGTCGGCAATCTTCTGGGCGAGGTTGTCCGGGTTGGTCTGGTACGGGAGCTCCGTGACCACCAGGCACTGGCGGTTCTGGATCTCCTCGACCTCCACCACCGCGCGCATCGTGATGGAGCCGCGCCCGGTCCGGTACGCCTCTTCGATGCCCTTGCGGCCCACGACCAGCGCGCCCGACGGGAAGTCGGGGCCCTTGATCCGCTCCAGAAGCGCGTCGAGCAGCTCCTCGTGCGAGGCCTCCGGGTGCTCCAGCGCCCACTGCGCGCCCGCCGCGACCTCGCGCAGGTTGTGCGGCGGGATGTTGGTGGCCATGCCGACCGCGATACCGGCGCTGCCGTTGACCAGCAGGTTCGGGAAGCGGGCCGGCAGGACGGTCGGCTCCTGGTTGCGGCCGTCGTAGTTGTCCGTGAAGTCGACGGTCTCCTCGTCGATGTCCCGGAGCATCTCCATGGCCAGCGGCATCAGCTTGCACTCGGTGTAGCGCATCGCGGCCGCCGGGTCGTTGCCCGGGGAGCCGAAGTTGCCGTTGGAGTCCACCAGCGGCATGCGCATCGACCACGGCTGGGCCAGGCGGACCAGGGCGTCGTAGATGGAGCTGTCGCCGTGCGGGTGGTACGTACCCATGACGTCACCGACGACGCGGGCGCACTTGTAGAAGCCCTTCTCGGGCCGGTAGCCGCCGTCGTACATCGCGTACAGCACACGACGGTGGACCGGCTTGAGGCCGTCCCGTACGTCGGGCAGCGCGCGGGAGACGATGACGGACATCGCGTAGTCGAGATAGGAGCGCTGCATCTCGGTTTCGAGCCCGACGGGCTCGATGCGCATGACGGGCTGCTCCTCCGCGGGGTTCTGCGCGGTGGGGGTGGTTTCGTCGGCCATTGCTGGTCAGAAGTCCTTTCAGGCGGTCAGCTGAGCCGACTCAGATGTCGAGGAAGCGAACGTCCTTGGCGTTGCGCTGGATGAAGGAGCGCCGGGCTTCGACGTCCTCACCCATCAGCACCGAGAACAGGTCGTCGGCCTGCGCGGCGTCGTCCAGGGTGACCTGGCCGAGCACGCGGTGGTCCACGTCCATGGTGGTGACGCGCAGCTCCTCGGCGTTCATCTCGCCCAGACCCTTGAAGCGCTGGATCGAGTCTTCCTTGATCCGCTTGCCGTTCTGCTTGCCCAGCTCGACCAGGGCGTCGCGCTCGCGGTCCGAGTACGCGTACTCGAAGTCGTCACGGCCCCACTTGATCTTGTAGAGCGGCGGGCGGGACAGGTAGACGTGCCCGGCCTCGACCAGCGGCCGCATGAAGCGGAAGAGGAAGGTCAGCAGCAGGGTGTTGATGTGCTGGCCGTCGACGTCGGCGTCCGCCATCAGGATGATCTTGTGATAGCGGAGCTTCTCGATGTCGAAGTCCTCGTGCACACCGGTGCCGAAGGCACTGATCAGCGCCTGGACCTCGGTGTTCTGCAGGATCTTGTCGATGCGCGCCTTCTCGACGTTCAGGATCTTGCCGCGGATGGGCAGGATGGCCTGGTACATCGGGTTGCGGCCGGACTTGGCCGAGCCGCCGGCGGAGTCACCCTCGACGATGAAGATCTCGCACTTGATCGGGTCGTTCGACTGGCAGTCGGACAGCTTGCCCGGCAGCGAGGCGCTCTCCAGCAGACCCTTGCGGCGGGTCAGGTCGCGGGCCTTGCGGGCCGCGACGCGGGCCGTGGCCGCCTGGATCGACTTGCGGATGATGTCCGCGGCCTCGACCGGGTTGCGGTCGAACCAGTCGTTCAGGTGCTCGTGGACGACCTTCTGCACGAAGGTCTTGGCCTCCGTGTTGCCCAGCTTGGTCTTCGTCTGGCCCTCGAACTGGGGCTCGCCCAGCTTGACCGAGATGATCGCCGTCAGACCCTCGCGGATGTCCTCGCCGGCGAGGTTGTCGTCCTTCTCGCGGAGCAGCTTCTTGTCCCGCGCGTAGCGGTTGACCAGGCCGGTCAGCGCCGCGCGGAAGCCCTCCTCGTGGGTGCCGCCCTCGTGCGTGTGGATCGTGTTCGCGAAGGAGTAGACCCCCTCCGTGTACTGCGAGTTCCACTGCATCGCGATCTCGACCGAGAGCATGCGCTCCTTGTCCTCGGCCTCGACGTCGATGACGGTCGGGTGGATCAGCTCGCCCTTGCGCGAGTTGAGGTACTTCACGAAGTCGACGATGCCGCCCTCGTAGTGGTACTTGACCGTGCGCGCCTGCGGCTCGGCCGCGTCCGCTTCCGGGTCGTCCGCGCCCGCCGTGGCCTTCGCCGACTCGCGCTCGTCGGTCAGCGTCAGGGTCAGGCCCTTGTTGAGGAAGGCCATCTCCTGGAAGCGCCGCGACAGCGTCTCGAAGGAGTACTCGGTGGTCTCGAAGATGTCGCCGTCGGCCCAGAACGTCACCGACGTGCCGTGCTCGCCGGTTTCCTCGTTCTTGGCCAGCGGGGCCGTCGGCACGCCCAGCTTGTAGTCCTGGGTCCAGCGGTGGCCGTCCGTCTTGACCTCGACCGCGACCTTGGTCGACAGGGCGTTCACGACGGACACACCGACGCCGTGCAGACCGCCGGAGACGGCGTAGCCGCCGCCGCCGAACTTGCCGCCCGCGTGCAGGACGGTCAGCACGACCTCGACGGCCGGCTTCCCCTCGGACGGCACGATGCCGACCGGGATACCGCGGCCGTTGTCGATCACGCGCACCCCGCCGTCGGCGAGGATCGTCACGTCAATGGTGTCCGCGTGCCCGGCCAGCGCCTCGTCGACCGAGTTGTCGACGACCTCGTAGACGAGGTGGTGCAGACCACGCTCACCCGTCGAGCCGATGTACATACCCGGCCGCTTGCGGACCGCGTCCAGGCCCTCGAGGACCTGGATCGCACTGGCGTCGTAATTCTTCTCGTTGGAGTCGCCGGAATCGGCCACGAAGCGCCCTTTCTGGCACAGCGCAGCCCGTACTCCGGGCCAGCATGTGCGCCGGGGGAGCGGCCGCGTCGATCTGCGTTGTCTGCGTTTGTCGCTGTCACCCCGCGAACGGGCGGGATTGTCTCCAGTCTACCGGTACCACTGACATGAATGGGGGTTTGCCGGTACCTGAGTCCGCATGTGCCGCCCTGAACCTCCTCTCTCCGACTCCCCATATTCGGGGTGGGGCTCCAAGAGGCTCACGCGGGCATCCAGCGCTTCGGCCTGTCAACCCGCGGCTACCGTGAGGGACACCGCACCCGGCGGGGCCGGGCCCGGGGGCGCGCGGGCGGGGCGCGGGGACCCGAAGAGGGGGCCCACGCGGGGTGGAAAGGGCCGGAAACCGCCTGGGGGCCGGCGGTCCGGGCCCCAGGGACCGGACCACGGGAGCGGGGGTACGGCAGCGGCGGTACGCACCCGCCCGCGCGGGGCCGGGGCGGTCAGCCCCAGGTGTCCCCGGGCCCGCTGCTGCCGGGGGCGCGCCAGGGGCCGTGGCGCTTGGGGCGGCCGCCGGGACCCTGGACCTTGATCAGCCGGACCGTGCCCTGGCCCAGGTCCGCGTTGAGCCGTGCCACCAGCTGCGGGGCCAGCAGCTTCAGCTGCGCGGCCCAGGCCGAGGAGTCGCACCGTACGAGGAGCTCACGGTCCTCGTAGCGTTCCGGTTCACAGTGCGCGGCGATCTCCGGGCCGACGATCTCCGCCCAGCGCTCCATCACCCCGGCCACCGCGATCGGCATCTCCCAGCCGCGTTCCGTCCGCAGCCGGTCCAGGGCCGCCATCAGCGGCATCGGATCCCGGCCGTCGGCACGGGCGCCGGAGCGCAGGCCCGGCTGCCGGTGGCGCTGGCGCCCGCTCACCGCGTTCCCGCGGGCACGGGCCTGCTCCCGCGCGGCGGCCAGCGCCTGCCGCGCCAGGTCCACCCCGGACGGCTCCGGGGTCCTGGGCTTGTCCTGCCCGCCCTCGCCCGCGCTCACAGCCGGGTCACCTCGCCGCCGGAGACCGAGAACCGGGTGCCGGTCAGCACCCCCGGAACGTCGTCGTCCACCGCCGCCGTCACCAGGACCTGCTCGCCCGGGGCCACCAGTTCCGCGAGCCGCTCGCGACGGCGCGCGTCGAGCTCCGCGAAGACGTCGTCCAGGATCAGCACCGGCTCCGTCCCCTCCGAGCGCAACAGCTCGTACGAGGCCAGGCGCAGCGCCAGTGCGTACGACCAGGACTCGCCGTGGCTGGCGTACCCCTTGGCGGGCAGGTCGCCCAGGCGCAGCAGGACGTCGTCGCGGTGCGGTCCGACGAGGGTGACTCCGCGTTCGATCTCCTGCTTGCGCACCTCGGACAGGGCCGCCAGCAGGACCTCGTAGAGCGCCTCGCGGGTGCGCGCCCCACCGCTGTCGACCGGCTCGCCGGCCGAGGACCGGTAGGCGAGCCCGAGCGGGCCCCCGCCCGGGGCGAGCTGCTCGTAGGCCTTGTCGGCGAGCGGCAGCAGGGTCGCGATCAGGTCGAGGCGCTGGGCGAGCAGTTCGGCGCCCGCGCGGGCCAGGTGCTGGTCCCACACGTCGAGGGTGGAGAGGTCCATGGAACGGCCTCCGTGCCGACGGGCCATCGCCGCCGACTTCAGCAGGGTGTTGCGCTGCTTGAGGACGCGCTCGTAGTCGGAGCGGACGGCCGCCATGCGCGGGGAGCGGGCCGTGACGAGCTCGTCCAGGAAGCGGCGGCGCTCCCCCGGGTCGCCCTTGACCAGGGCCAGGTCCTCGGGGGCGAACAGCACGGTGCGCACGATCCCCAGGACGTCCCGGGGCCTGACCTGCGAGGACCGGTTGATGCGGGCCCGGTTGGCGCGGCCCGGGTTGAGCTCCAGCTCCACGAGCTGCCGGCGTTCGCCCTGGGTGACGGCGGCGCGGACGACGGCCCGGTCCGCGCCCATCCGGACGAGCGGGGCGTCCGAGGAGACCCGGTGGCTGCCCAGGGTCGCCAGGTAGCCGATGGCCTCGACGAGGTTCGTCTTGCCCTGGCCGTTGGGGCCCACGAAAGCCGTGACGCCCGGGGCGAGGGGAACCTCGGCCCGGGCGTACGAGCGGAAGTCGGCCAACGAGAGATGCGAAACGTGCATACGGCGCCGACCTCCCCCGGCTTCCTGCTGCTTGCTCTGTGGTGCTGTGGTGCTGTGGTGCTGTGGTGCTGTCGTTCCGTGGGGCGGTGCCGCCCCGTGGAACTACTTCTTCTCGACCGCGTGGCCGCCGAACTGGTTGCGCAGCGCCGCGATCATCTTCATCTGCGGGGAGTCGTCCTGGCGCGAGGCGAAGCGGGCGAACAGCGAGGCGGTGATCGCCGGCAGCGGCACCGCGTTGTCGATCGCGGCCTCGACGGTCCAGCGGCCCTCGCCGGAGTCCTGCGCGAAGCCGCGCAGCTGCTCCAGGTGCTCGTCCTCGTCCAGCGCGTTGACGGCGAGGTCCAGCAGCCAGGAACGGATGACCGTCCCCTCCTGCCAGGAGCGGAACACCTCGCGGACGTCGGTGACCGAGTCCACCTTCTCCAGGAGCTCCCAGCCCTCGGCGTAGGCCTGCATCATGGCGTACTCGATGCCGTTGTGGACCATCTTCGCGAAGTGGCCCGCGCCGACCTTGCCGGCGTGTACGGCGCCGAAGTCGCCCTCGGGCTTGAGGGCGTCGAAGATCGGCTGGACGGCCGCGACGTGCTTCTCGTCGCCGCCGTACATGAGCGCGTAGCCGTTCTCCAGGCCCCAGACGCCGCCGGAGACACCGCAGTCGACGAAGCCGATGCCCTTGGCCTTCAGCTCCTCGGCGTGCTTCTCGTCGTCGGTCCAGCGCGAGTTGCCGCCGTCGACGACGATGTCGCCGGGCGCGAGCAGCTCCGCGAGCTCGTCGACGGTGGACTGCGTGGCCGCACCGGCGGGGACCATCACCCACACCACGCGGGGGGACTGCAGGCTGTCCACAAGCTCCCGCAGGCTGTGGACATCCGCGAGGTCCGGGTTGCGGTCGTATCCGATGACGGTGTGGCCTGCGCGGCGGATGCGCTCGCGCATGTTGCCGCCCATCTTGCCGAGACCGATGAGACCGAGCTCCATCAGGTGCTTCCTTACGCGTTGTGGCCGTCTTTGGCTGTACCGGGGCTCCCCGGGTTCGGGGGTGGCCCACCGGATCCGAGCCTACGCCGGGCCGTGGTGCGGGGCCCGCTCCGAACGGCGTCGGGCCCGGTCCCGCAGGCTGCGAGACCGGGCCCGACGTCGGTGTGCGGGGGGTGTCAGCCGGACAGGCGCACCGGCATGATCAGGTACTTGTAGGCCTCGTCGGCTTCCGCGTCGACCGCCGGACGGCCGCTGAGCAGCGCGGGCTTGGTGGACGTGGTGAAGCTGAGCTGGGCCGCGGGCGAGTCGATCGCGCTGAGGCCGTCGAGCAGGAAGGTCGGGTTGAAGGCGATGGAGATGTCGTCGCCCTCCAGCTTCGCGTCGACGCGTTCCACAGCCTGTGCATCGTCGCTGGAGCCCGCCTCCAGGATGAGGACGCCCTGCTCGAAGCTGAGCCGGACCGGCGTGTTGCGCTCGGCCACCAGGGCGACGCGCTTGACGGCCTCGACGAAGGGCGCGGTCTCGATCACGGCGATGGAGTTGAACTCCGTCGGGAAGAGGGTGCGGTACTTCGGCAGGTCGCCTTCGAGGAGGCGGGTGGTGGTGCGGCGGCCGGCGCCCTCGAAGCCGATGAGGCCCTCGCCCTGGCCGGAGCCGGAGAGCGCCAGGGTGACGGTGTCGCCGCTGGTGAGGGACTTGGCGGTGTCCAGGAGGGTCTTGGCGGGCACCAGGGCCACGGCCGAGGCGTCCGGGTTCTCCGGCTTCCACAGGAACTCGCGGACCGCGAAGCGGTAGCGGTCGGTGGAGGCCAGGGTGACGCGGTCGCCCTCGATCTCGATGCGGACACCGGTCAGCACGGGCAGCGTGTCGTCGCGGCCGGCGGCGATGGCGACCTGGGCGGCGGCGGAGGCGAAGACCTCACCGGGCACGGTGCCGGTCGCGGTCGGCATCTGGGGCAGCGCCGGGTATTCCTCCACGGGCAGGGTGTGGAGCGTGAACCGGGAGGAGCCGCAGACCACGGTCGCCCGTACACCGTCTGTGGAAATCTCCACCGGGCGGTTGGGGAGGGCGCGGCAGATGTCGGCGAGGAGCCGGCCGGAGACGAGGACGGTGCCGTCCTCCTCGACGTCAGCCTCGACGGAGACGCGGGCCGAGACCTCGTAGTCGAAGCCGGAGAGCGACAGGGTGCCCTCTTCGGCCTTCAGCAGCAGGCCCGCGAGCACGGGCACCGGCGGCCGGGCCGGGAGGCTGCGTGCAGCCCAGGCCACCGCCTCCGCGAGTACGTCGCGTTCCACCCGGATCTTCACCGGAAACCGCCTCCTGCTGTTGCTCGCTCGTCTGCCGGCCTTCGTCGTCGGCTCGTCGATGCCTCGACCGTTGCCGGGGACCAGTCTGACGTACGGCGCCGACAGTCGTCGCGGCTGGCGGTCAAGTCGGGAGCGAGGTGTCGGGACGGCCGATCGACGAGTTGTGCACAGGACCTGCTTGAAAACCGAAACCGGCCTAACTCTCCATGGGGGTAGTAGTAGGGCCTGTGGAAACGGTGGATAAGCCCGTTTTCCCAGGTCAGCCCCCGTTTTTTATCCCCACACCCTGTGGGTGGCACCGGTGGACAACACGGTGTCTCTGTGGAGAACGAAAACTTCTGCACAGGCCGTCCCCAGGTGACCCGCACTACTCCACAGCTGTGTCCCCAGCTTTTCCCCAGCGGTCCACACACCAAACGTCGACATCCGTGTGACGGCTTTCACTCGGGACGGTGACCGGGGGTGCCTCGTTGCCGAACAGTGGACAACGGTGTGGAGAACCCCTCGCGTCCTGTGCACAGGACGCGGGAACCTGTGGGTCGCCGGTGGACAAAGGAGTAGATGACGCTGTGGACGAAATTTCTGTCCACAGGCTGTGGATGGCGCTTGCGCACAATTCCACAGGCGCCTGACCTGGCCTGATGGGCCCTCAACCAGCACTCCTGTGGATGGATTGTGGGCGACGGAAACTGTCCTCAGGCTGTGGACGGAAGAAAGTCGGGGAATCTGTGGATGACTTGCCTCCTGGGGGGCGCATTCGAACAAGGTGGGGGCGCACGGACGAAGAAGGGCGCCCCCGGTTCGATCCGGGAGCGCCCTGTCTGGGGGTTTGCCCGGGGTCGCGGAGTCCCCTGACGCCGCTGCCGGGGGCCGCCGTCAGCCGTTCTTGATGCGGTTGGTGAGCTCCGTGACCTGGTTGTAGATGGAGCGCCGTTCGGCCATGAGAGCGCGGATCTTGCGGTCGGCGTGCATGACGGTCGTGTGGTCGCGGCCGCCGAACTGGGCCCCGATCTTGGGCAGCGACAGGTCCGTGAGCTCCCGGCACAGGTACATGGCGATCTGCCGGGCGGTGACCAGGACGCGGCTGCGCGAGGAGCCGCACAGGTCGTCCACGGTGAGCCCGAAGTAGTCCGCGGTGGCCGCCATGATGTCGGAGGCGGTGATCTCGGGCGCGCTGTCCTCGCCGCCCGGGATCAGGTTCTTGAGGACGTCCTCGGCCAGGCCCAGGTCGACCGGCTGCCGGTTGAGGCTCGCGAAGGCGGTGACCCGGATCAGCGCCCCCTCCAGCTCGCGGATGTTGCGCGAGATGCGGGAGGCGATGAACTCCAGTACCTCCGGCGGGGCGTTGAGCTGCTCCTGGACGGCCTTCTTGCGCAGGATCGCGATACGGGTCTCCAGCTCGGGCGGCTGGACGTCGGTGATCAGGCCCCACTCGAAGCGGTTGCGGAGCCGGTCCTCCAGGGTGACGAGCTGCTTGGGCGGCCGGTCGGAGGACAGCACGATCTGCTTGTTGGCGTTGTGGAGCGTATTGAAGGTGTGGAAGAACTCCTCCTGCGTCGACTCCTTGCTCGCGAGGAACTGGATGTCGTCGACCAGCAGGATGTCCATCTCGCGGTAGCGCTTGCGGAAGGCGTCGCCCTTGCCGTCGCGGATGGAGTTGATGAACTCGTTGGTGAACTCCTCCGAGCTCACGTACCGCACCCGCGTACCGGGGTAGAGGCTGCGCGCGTAGTGCCCGATGGCGTGCAGCAGGTGCGTCTTGCCGAGGCCCGACTCCCCGTAGATGAAGAGGGGGTTGTACGCCTTCGCCGGCGCCTCGGCGACGGCCACCGCGGCCGCGTGCGCGAAGCGGTTGGAGGCGCCGATGACGAAGGTGTCGAAGAGGTACTTGGGGTTCAGCCGGGCGGTCGGCTCCAGCGGGCCGGAGGTGGAACCGCCGGACGGGGCCGGCGGGGGCGCGGGCCGGCCGGGGGCCGGGCGCGGGGCGGGCTGCTCGTACTTCTGCTGCTCGTACTTCTGCTGCTCGTACTTCTGCTGCTCGTACTTCTGCTGTTCGTACTTCTGGGATTCGTACGGGGACTGCTCGTACTTCTGCTGCTCGTAGGAACCCTGGTCGTAGGAGTTCTGCTCGTAGCCGCCGGGCTCCTGCTGCTGGAGGTACCCGGGCTGCGGGGAGGCGTAGGGGTCGCGCTCGGGGAAGCCGCCCAGACGCGGCTGCTGCCAGCCGTAGTCGTCCTGCTGGCCGCCGCGCGGCCAGGCGCCGGGCTCGGGGCGCTGCTGCTGGTACTCCGGGTAGGCCGGGCGGGCGGTGGGGAGCTGGTCCTCGCCGCCGGGGCCGGTGTGTCCGCCGGGGCGCTGGCCGCCGTACGGCTCGTAGCCCTCGCGCTGCCCCGGGGCCGACGGCGCCGGGGGCGCGGGCTCGCCCGCGGAGTCGTCCACCGTGATCGCGATCCGGATGGGCCGGCCGCACTCACGGCTGAGGGCATCGCTGATGAGCGGGGCCAGGCGGCCTTCGAGAACCCGCTTGCCCCATTCGTTGGGGACGGCGAGCAGGGCGGTGTCGGCGACGAGGGCCAGTGGCTGGCATCGTTCCACCCACTGCTTGTCCTTGGGCTCGATGCCCTGCTGACCCTCCCCGAGCAGATTCTCGAGCACGCGTGGCCACACTGCGGCAAGATCGGCGGGTACGTCAGCCACAGAGCACGCTCTCTCACAGGTCCCGGTCCCACGAATGTGTGGTTCTTTGGGACGGTCGGGACAAAAATCCGGGATCAGTCAACGGTAGTCAGGCCGGTGGGTACGGTTCAAGTCGTTGTCCACAGCCTGTGCACAGTGTGGGGCAGGGCGGGCTCGGTTTGACCGGATGGCGTAGCCGCGCGTACCGTAACGAGGTCGAGTTGTCGATGGCTGCTGCCGCCTGCCTACCGATGGGCGAAGATCACTGATCGTGATCGTTTAGCGGTGTCCACTCGGGCGAACACGCGAGTTCCTCGTGGGCGCACGGTGACAGCCAGGCGATGTAACGCCACACACGATTCATTCTCTGGAGCCCCCGAGTGAGCAAGCGCACCTTCCAGCCGAACAACCGCCGTCGTGCCAAGACCCACGGCTTCCGTCTTCGGATGCGTACCCGTGCCGGTCGCGCGATCCTCGCGAACCGCCGCAGCAAGGGCCGCGCCGCCCTCTCCGCGTAACAACACGCAGGTCGTGACGTTGTGCTGTCTCCCGAAAATCGGCTGAGGCGGCGTGAAGACTTCGCGAGCGCGGTACGACGGGGCCGGCGGGCAGGACGCCCGCTCCTCGTCGTCCACCTACGTACCAGCGGTGCAACGGACCCGCACGAGCCGGGGGAGATCGATCCCTCGCCGCGTGCGGGTTTCGTCGTCAGCAAGGCCGTAGGCATAGCGGTCGTCCGCAACCGGGTCAAGCGTCGCCTGCGTCACCTCGTCCGCGACCGGCTGGCCCGGTTGCCCGCAGGTAGCCTGGTGGTGGTGCGGGCCCTGCCCGGAGCGGGTGATGCCGGCGCCGACGAGCTGGCTCGTGACCTGGATGCCGCCTTGGCGCGGCTACTGGGAGGCGTCGCTCGATGAAGTACCCGCTTCTCGCCTTGATCAAGCTGTACCAGTGGACGATCAGTCCGCTGCTCGGGCCGGTGTGCCGCTATTACCCGTCGTGTTCGCACTACGGGTTCACGGCCATCGACCGGCATGGTGCGGTGAAGGGGACGGTTCTGACCGCCTGGCGGATCCTGCGGTGCAATCCGTGGTCCCCGGGTGGTGTGGATCATGTCCCACCCCGGAAACGCCCGCGTTGGCACGAGCAGCTGCGCAGTGCGTTGCGTAGATCTCGCAATGCTCAAGGAGCCTGATTAGTGGACACGATTGCCAGTCTGTTCAGCTTTATCACCACCCCCGTGTCATGGGTCATCGTCCAGTTCCACTCGCTGTACGGGGCGATCTTCGGCCCGGACAGTGGATGGGCCTGGGGCCTGTCCATCGTGTCCCTGGTGGTACTGATCCGTATCTGCCTGATCCCGCTCTTCGTGAAGCAGATCAAGGCGACGCGGGGCATGCAGGCGCTCCAGCCGAAGATGAAGGCGATCCAGGAGCGCTACAAGAACGACAAGCAGCGTCAGTCCGAAGAGATGATGAAGCTGTACAAGGAGACGGGTACCAACCCGCTCTCCTCGTGCCTTCCCATCCTGGCGCAGTCCCCGTTCTTCTTCGCCCTGTACCACGTGCTTTCGGCCATCGCCAACGGTCAGACCATCGGCGTGATCAACCAGTCGCTGCTGGAGAGCGCCCGCCAGGCGCACATCTTCGGCGCCCCGCTGGCCGCGAAGTTCACCGACAGCGCCGAGAAGGTCGCCTCACTGGGCGCCTCGATCACCGACGTGCGCATCGTGACCGCCGTCATGATCATCCTGATGTCGCTGTCGCAGTTCTACACCCAGCGCCAGCTGATGGCGAAGAACGTCGACCTCTCGGTCAAGACTCCGTTCATGCAGCAGCAGAAGATGCTGATGTACATCTTCCCGCTGATCTTCGCGGTGATGGGCATCAACTTCCCCGTCGGTGTCCTCGTCTACTGGCTGACCACGAACGTGTGGACCATGGGTCAGCAGATGTACGTGATCAACCAGAACCCGACGCCGGGCAGCAAGGCGCAGGACGAGTACCTGACCCGTCTCCTGAAGCACGTCTCCACCCACGGGGACGTCAAGGGCCGGAGCAAGAAGAAGATCGTCGCGGCGATCGTGGCCAAGGGCCCGGACCGCAACGACAACGAGCGCAAGTTCATCACCTCGCTGACGAAGCAGGGCATGGCCGCGCAGGCGGACGGCTCCGTGATGAAGAGTTCTGAAGCCACCGCTGATGCGGACGCTGCGAGTGGCGGTCTCGCCACGAAGCGGCAGCAGCCCAAGCGGCAGACGAAGTCGAAGCGACAGACGCCCCCCAGCAAGCCCTCCAAGAAGTAAGAAGGAGTCCCTCCCGTGACGGAAGGCACCACCACCGCCGCCGCTGAGAGTGGCGACACCCTGACCCGCCTGGAGCAGGAGGGTGAGATCGCGGCTGACTACCTTGAGGGTCTGCTGGACATCGCGGACCTGGACGGCGACATCGACATGGACGTCGAGGCCGACCGTGCCGCGGTGTCGATCGTGAGCGACTCCGCCGGCCGCGACCTGCAGAAGCTCGTGGGCCGTGATGGTGAGGTCCTGGAGGCTCTGCAGGAGCTGACCCGCCTCGCCGTGCACCGCGAGACCGGGGACCGCAGCCGGCTGATGCTGGACATCGCCGGTTTCCGGGCCAAGAAGCGCGAGGAGCTCGCGGCGCTGGGTGCCAAGGCCGCCGAAGACGTGAAGTCCTCGGGCGAGCCGCTGAAGCTGGCTCCGATGACCCCCTTCGAGCGCAAGGTCGTCCACGATGCCGTGGCGGCCGCCGGTCTCAAGAGCGAGTCCGAGGGCGAGGAGCCGCAGCGCTTCGTCGTTGTGCTCCCGGCCTGACCGGAACGTTGTGTGTCGGCCCCGTCTGTGTCGCAGACGGGGCCGATGTTTGTAAGCCTGACATGTGAACGGCACGGTATTGGCGTGAGCGGTTCTGTACGGAAGGACGGTCCCCGTGACGGAGGCAGCTGAGCTTCCCCCGGCGCCCGAAGAGGCACGCGCGGTGTTCGGTGAATTTTTCCCGGAAGCTGTGCGGTATGCGGAGCTGCTGGCGGATGCGGGGGTCCAGCGCGGTCTGATCGGGCCGCGTGAGGTTCCCCGCCTGTGGGAGCGGCACCTGCTGAACTGCGCGGTGCTCTCCGAGGTGGTGCCCCAGGGCGTCACCGTGTGCGACGTGGGTTCCGGGGCAGGTCTGCCCGGCATCCCGCTCGCACTGGTCCGGCGGGACCTGAAGATCACCCTGCTGGAGCCCCTGCTGCGCCGTACGAACTTCCTCCAGGAAGCCGTGGAGCTGCTGGGTCTGGACCACGTCACCGTGGTGCGCGGCCGGGCCGAAGAGATGCTCGGCAAGGTTCAGCCGGTGCACGTCGTCACGGCCCGTGCCGTGGCCCCGCTCGACCGGCTGGCCGGCTGGGGTGTTCCCCTGCTGCGTCCGTACGGGGAGATGCTGGCGCTCAAGGGCGACACCGCCGAGGAGGAGCTGGTGGCGGCGAAGGTCGCGCTGAGCAAGCTCGGTGTGGTGAAGACCTCGGTGCTGCAGGTGGGAGAGGGCGTCGTGGACCCCCTGTCCACAGTGGTCCGGGTGGAGGTCGGAGAAAGCCCCGGTGGGGTGAGGTTCGCGGCCAAGCGGGCTAAGGCCGCCCGCGTGGGGCGGGTACGCCGACGCCGTTGATCTTGTCCCTTTCGGGCCGTTGGGTCCTATAGGTCTGGATTTCGGAGTGTCGTAGCGGCCTGAAGACTCCGTCCGGGCATCGTGTTTCACGTGAAACATCGCTCTCTGCTGCACGGAATCATCAGCCGCGGCCGTGCTGCTGCGGCCCCCCGCCCCCGCAAGGGCGCGGGGGGTACGGAGTTGTCCACAACGGTGGATTCATCCACAGGAGTACGGGCCCCGCTGGTTCGCGACCCAGGTGACATGGCAGGCTCTGTTCATCGCGAGCCCACTGCCGAGGAGAGTGACACCGTGCGGTCCGACGCCAACCTTGCGGGGCCGATGGCCGATCCGGTCCCCGGTCCCCGCTCTGAATCGCCGGGCGAGGATGTTTCACGTGAAACGTCCCCGGCTACTGCTGGGGTGGGCCACCTGCCTCCGCCCCTCGTCGACAACGACGACCACGAGGACACCCCCGTCGAACTGGCCGCCCAGCTCGCGGTCGAGACGATCGGTCGGACCGGCGCCGCTCTGCCCCGGCCCGCACGGACCCGGATCATGGTGGTGGCCAACCAGAAGGGCGGCGTGGGCAAGACCACGACGACCGTGAACCTGGCGGCCTCGCTGGCCCTGCACGGTGCCAGGGTCCTGGTGATCGACCTCGACCCGCAGGGCAACGCCTCGACGGCCCTGGGTATCGACCACCACGCGGAAGTGCCCTCCATCTACGACGTGCTCGTGGACAGCCGGCCCCTCCTGGAGGTCGTCCAGCCCGTGGTGGACGTGGAAGGGCTGTTCTGCGCCCCGGCCACGATCGACCTGGCCGGAGCGGAGATCGAGCTGGTGTCCCTGGTGGCCCGCGAAAGCCGCCTCCAGCGGGCCATCCAGGCCTACGAGCAGCCGCTCGACTACATCCTGATCGACTGCCCGCCCTCCCTGGGCCTGCTCACCGTGAACGCCATGGTCGCGGGCGCGGAGGTACTGATCCCGATCCAGTGCGAGTACTACGCACTGGAGGGACTGGGGCAGCTGCTGCGCAACGTCGATCTGGTGCGGGCCCATCTCAACCCGAACCTGCACGTCTCGACGATCCTGCTGACCATGTACGACGGCAGGACGCGGCTCGCTTCCCAGGTGGCCGAGGAGGTGCGCACCCACTTCGGCAAGGAGGTGCTGCGCACCAGTATTCCGAGGTCGGTGCGCATCTCGGAGGCGCCGAGCTACGGACAGACGGTCCTCACGTACGACCCGAGCTCCAGTGGCGCCCTCTCCTATCTGGAGGCGGCGCGGGAGATGGCCCTACGGGGAGCCGGAATCCATTACGACGCCCAGGACGCCCATCCGGGCGCGGGCATGAACAGCACGCAGAGCATGGCGGAGGGGATCCAGTGAGTGAGCGACGTAGGGGTCTGGGACGGGGGCTCGGCGCGCTGATTCCGGCGGCTCCCCAGGAAGCGACGCCCATGGCCGGGGCCGGGTCGACGTCCCCGTCGGCGGTACCGATGCCGGTGTCCGAGCGGGGCATCGCCGCGGCGAAGCTCGCCGTGCTGGCGCAGGAGGCGGCACCCTCAGCGGTCGCCGCCGATGTTTCACGTGAAACATCGGCAGCCGGGGTGCCGGAGCAGGCGAAGGCTGAGGCGGAGGCCGCCCCGGCGGTGGGTGCGACGTTCGCAGAGCTTCCGCTGGACACGATCAAGCCGAACCCGCGTCAGCCGCGTGAGGTCTTCGACGAGGACGCTCTGGCGGAGCTGGTGACCTCCATCCAGGAGGTGGGTCTGCTCCAGCCGGTGGTCGTACGGCAGACGGCCCAGGGCCGGTACGAACTGATCATGGGTGAACGGCGCTGGCGTGCCTGTCGTGAGGCGGGACTGGAGCGGATCCCCGCGATCATCCGGGCCACGGACGACGACAAGCTGCTGCTGGACGCGCTCCTGGAGAACCTCCACCGGGCCCAGCTGAACCCCCTGGAGGAGGCGGCCGCGTACGACCAGCTGCTCCAGGACTTCAAGTGCACGCACGACCAGCTGGCGGACCGGATCGGGCGTTCGCGTCCTCAGGTCTCGAACACCCTGCGTCTACTGAGGCTTTCCGCACCGGTTCAGCGCCGGGTGGCCGCGGGCGTCCTGTCGGCGGGGCACGCCCGGGCGCTGCTGTCGGTGGAGGACTCCGAGCAGCAGGACCGTCTCGCACACCGGATCGTCGCCGAAGGCCTGTCGGTGCGTGCGGTCGAGGAGATCGTGACGCTGATGGGCTCCGAGTCGCCGAGCACGGTGAAGCCGAAGGGCCCGCGCGCGGGAGCCCGGGTCGCTCCGGCGCTCAGTGAGCTGGCGACCCGCCTCTCGGACCGGTTCGAGACCCGGGTGAAGGTGGACCTGGGTCAGAAGAAGGGCAAGATCACCGTCGAGTTCGCTTCGATGGAGGATCTGGAGCGGATCCTGGGCACCCTGGCACCGGGCGAGGGCCGGGTGCTGGAGCAGGGCCCTTCCGGGGAGTAGCCCGTCCGCCTCCGCACCCTGCTCCTTCGGGCGATGTCCACACTCGAAGAAGCAGGGTGCAGTGGTTACGATGCCGTCATGGGTCGTCGGTTGGTACCGCTCACGCTCGACAACCTCCAGGACCTTCCCCGGCGTTGCCGGAGCTGCGTGTTCTGGGAGCTGGATCCCGTCAGCGGGGAAGCCGCCGTGAAGGCGGGTACCCCGGAGCTGGAGAAGGAGGGCTGGATCTCCGCCGTCCTGCTGGACTGGGGGTCCTGCGGCCGGGTGGTCTATGTGGACGAGGTCCCGGTGGGCTTCGTGCTCTATGCGCCGCCGGCCTATGTGCCGCGTGCCGCCTCGTTCCCGACCAGTCCGGTGTCCTCGGACGCGGTCCAGTTGATCACGGCATGGATCATGCCCGGGTACCAGGGCCAGGGCCTGGGGCGGGTGATGGTCCAGACGGTCGCCAAGGACCTGTTGAGGCGGGGCTTCAAGGCCATCGAGGCCTTCGGTGACGCGCGCTGGGAGAGGCCCGCGTGTCTGCTGCCGGCCGACCACCTGCTGGCGGTGGGCTTCAAGACGGTCCGTCCCCATCCGGCCCATCCCCGGTTGCGGTTGGAGCTGCGCACGACGCTGTCGTGGAAGGAAGACGTGGAACTGGCCCTGGACCGGCTGCTCGGTGGCGCTCGGGCGCGGAAGGAACCGGTGCTGCGTCCGCTGTGAGCGGGAGCGGAGGGGCGGGAAGGCTCCGGATACGTGAAACGGGGCCGCCCCTACAGGGGTGGCCCCGTTTCACGTGAAACACGGCAGGGGTCAGACGCTCTTGACCGTGACGAAGTCGGAGAGGTCGCGCAGGATAGCGGCCTTCGGCTTGGCGCCGACGATGGTCTTGACGACCTCGCCGCCCTGGTAGACGTTCAGGGTCGGGATGGACATCACGCCGTAGCGGGCGGCCGTCGCCGGGTTCTGGTCGATGTTGAGCTTGACGATCTCGATCTCTTCGCCGTACTCGGCCGCGATGGCCTCCAGGGACGGCGCGATCTGGCGGCACGGGCCGCACCACTCGGCCCAGAAGTCCACGAGTACGGGCTTGCCGCTGGCCAGGACCTCAGCGTCGAAGTCGGCGTCGGTCACGGTCTTGAGAGCCACAACGGCCTCCTCTTGATACGGGGTGTGGGGTGTGGGGATGAAGCGGAGGTCAGACGGTCGCGGTCGCGTGCTCGGCGTCCGCGAGGGCGGCGAGGAACCGCTCGGCGTCGAGAGCGGCGGAGCAGCCGGTGCCGGCCGCCGTGATCGCCTGACGGTAGGTGTGGTCCACGACGTCGCCGGCACCGAAGACACCGGTGACGTTGGTACGCGTGGAGGGCGCGTCCACCTTGAGGTAACCCTCGTCGTCCAGGTCGAGCTGGCCGGTGAAGAGCTCGGTGCGCGGGTCGTGGCCGACGGCGATGAAGAGGCCGGTCACGGGCAGCTCGGAGGTCTCGCCGGTCTTGGTGTTCCGCAGGGTGAGGCCGGAGAGCTTCTGCTCGCCGTGGATCTCGGCGACCTCGCTGTCCCAGGCGAACGAGATCTTCGGGTCGGCGAAGGCGCGGTCCTGCATGGCCTTGGAGGCACGCAGGCTGTCGCGGCGGTGGACGATGGTGACCGACTTGGCGAAGCGCGAGAGGAAGGTCGCCTCCTCCATCGCGGTGTCGCCGCCGCCGACCACGGCGATGTCCTGGTCCTTGAAGAAGAACCCGTCACAGGTGGCGCACCAGGAGACACCGCGGCCCGAGAGGGTGTCCTCGTTGGGCAGACCGAGCTTGCGGTGCTGGGAACCGGTGGTGACGATGACGGCCTTGGCGCGGTGCACCGTGCCGGCGGTGTCGGTGACGGTCTTGATCTCACCGGTGAGGTCCACGGAGACGATGTCGTCCGGAACGAGCTCGGCACCGAAGCGCTCCGCCTGGCCGCGCATGTTGTCCATGAGGTCCGGGCCCATGATCCCGTCCTGGAAGCCGGGGAAGTTCTCGACCTCGGTGGTGTTCATCAGCGCGCCACCGGCGGTCACGGCGCCTTCGAAGACCAGCGGGTTGAGCGAAGCGCGTGCGGTGTACAGGGCGGCCGTGTAACCGGCCGGCCCGGAGCCGATGATGATCACGTTTCGTACGTCGCTCACGGGTTCTTTCCTCGTCTCTGCGGACTTCTGGGTGCCTACCGGGGGCCGGTGCGGACTCTCACCCCACCCAACGGATCCTACGGCGCGAGCATTCCCCTCAGATCCGCCTCCGGCCGCGAACGTGCCCGGTTCGGCTCCCGAATCCGTCAGTTCCGGGGATAGGTGCTGGTCAGAAGAGGATTTCCGGGGGCCTGCGCCGGATCGTCGGCGCAGCCCGCGGGCACGAGGTAGGCGTCCGCCAGGGACGGGTCATCCGGATGCGGAAGCACGAGGAGATAGACGGGCTTGCCCTCGTAACTGCCCCGCTCGGAGGCGAGCGGGGCCTCGGCACGGCCGGTGGACCGCTGGACGCACGGCGGGACCGACACGGACTCCGGCGAGGCCTGCCGGTCGGAGGGGGCCTGTTGCGGGGAGGTGGTGTCCAGGCCCATGGTCTTGTTGGTCTGGCCCCCGGTCGCCGTGGCGAGGAGCCTCTGGACGTTCCCGCGGAGCCCCTGAGCGGTGTATCCGCCGGTGTCCGCGGACCGGGCGGCGGCGCTGGCCGGGGCGTGGGTGGCGTTGTCGTGGGAGCCGGTGCCGGTGAGGCCGCCGAACAGGTAGACGCCGAGTACGCAGGCGGCGGCCCCCGTCAGGCCCGCGAGGACGGCGATCCGGCGGCGTGCGCGGCGCCGGCCGGGACCGGTTGGGCCGGACGGGTGACCGGAGGGCCGCAGGGCACCGGTCCGGCCGGCCGCGGGTGTCGGTGTTTCACGTGAAACATCGCCACGTGCGTCCGTACCGGCCTCGACCTCGACCTCGACCTCGGCTTCGGCTTCGACGTCGGCTCGGGGTTCGGGGGCGGATGCGGGAGTGGCGGCGCGGGAGGCCGTGGCATCCAGGAGCGCCTCGGCCGCCAGCGCGGCGTCGATGCGTCCGGCGACGGCGGAGGGCATCCGGGACGGCCCCGGGAGGGTGCCGAGGAGGGAGCGGATCTCGTCGAGGGAGGCGCGGACGTCCGCGCACAGGGAGCAGTCACCGAGGTGCCGGCGCACTTCGGCGGTCCGGGACGGGGAGAGCAGCCCTTCGGTCAGGTCGGAGATCTCGGAGACCTCCGGGTGCCGGATCGTGCCGGCAGTGCCGGTCGTCGGGGTCACGGTCGTCCACCTCCGCCCTTCACAACGTCTGGGTCCGGATCCCTCGGCCCGGAGTCCCTGGAGTCTGCCGCAGGTGGGACGGGTGTCCCCGGCGTCCGGTTCCTTCCCCGCTCGGTGGCGGTGTTATCCCCGGCATTCGTGCGCAGATGAGTGAGCATCGGGAGGAGTTTCGCCCGGCCCCGCGCGCACCGGCTCTTCACGGTGCCGGAGGGCACGCCGAGGACCCGGGCGGCCTCCGCGACGGGGTATCCCTGCATGTCGACGAGGACGAGCGCGGCCCGCTGATCGGCCGGGAGGGTGCCGAGGGCGGCCAGGAGCTGGCGGTGGAGGTCCTGGCGCTCCGCGGGGGCCTCGGCGGACTCGTGGGGCTCCAGGAGGCGCTCCAGCCGGTCCGTGTCGTCGAGCGGCGAGGTACGGCGGGAGGCGGCCTTGCGCGCACGGTCGAGGCAGGCGTTGACGGTGATCCGGTGCAGCCAGGTGGTCACGGCCGAGTCGCCGCGGAAGGTGTGGGCGGCCCGGTAGGCGGAGACGAGCGCGTCCTGGACGGCGTCGGCGGCCTCCTCCCGGTCGCCGAGGGTGCGCAGCGCGACGGCCCACAGCCGGTCGCGGTGGCGGCGTACGAGCTCACCGAAGGCGTGGGGGTCACCGTCGACGTGCAACGCCAGGAGTTCCTGGTCGCTGCGGTCGCCGGTCGCGGCTTCGTCCAACGGTGAGCCCCCTCCCCTGGCGTGCGTCAGCCCTTGAACTTCACGTCCGTGATGCCCTGCTTGAAGCCGGCGTTGCTGAAGTTGTCGTAGGGCGCGTACGGCATTGCGGTGATCCACAGGAGCACGTAACGCGTCTTGACCGGGTGCTCGGTGGTCAGGTTGACCGTGGTGTCGCTGGTCTTGGTGCCCGCGATCTTCTTCATGTCGCCGACCGACTTCTTCGGGTGCATGGAGTCGGTCGCGTACAGCGCCAGCGTGGTGTGGTCCCCCTCGAACCTCAGCCCTATCGAGGCGGCACTGACCTCCTGCTCGGAACCGAGGTCGTAGATGATCCCGACACCGGGCTTGATCTTGACATCGGGGCCGTCGACGAAGCTCTTGGTGCGCCAGTACGTCGAGGAGTCCCCGTCGAGGGTCTTGGAGACTCCGTCCTCGTTCTGCGGGGTGCCGTCCGGGTAGTACTCCGCAGCTCCCTTGACCGAGAGCGGGACGGGGTCCTTCTTCTCCGGGCTGTCGTCCGACTTCTGCTGCTGGGTGTGCGTGGTCTCGCCGGTGCCCTGCTTCCCATGGCCCAGGAGCGCGTCCGCGAGCTGCCAACTGCCCAGGCCGAGGGCGGCGATCAGGAGGGCGGCGACGCTCCACTTGAGGGCGCGGCCGGTGCGGCTCTGCAGCGGGGCCGGCGGGGGCACGGGCACGGAGATCGGCGCCGTGGGCATGCCGACGGGGGCCGGGCGACCGTAGCTGCCCTGCTGGTAGGTGGTGTGCTGGTACTCCGGAGGGGCCGTGAAGGCGGGCTCGGGCGGCCGGATGCGGGGCATCGCGGCGACGGCCTTGGAGAGCTCCTCCGGCGTGGTGCAGGCGGGCTCCTGACGGGACGCGGTGGCGCCGTCGTTGGCGAGGGCGCGCATGGCGAGCTCGCCGAGACCCCGGTGGACACCGGCCCGGACCTGGTCGGGCGCGAGCAGGCCGACGCCCTTGGGCAGGCCGCGCAGGCCGTACGCGTCGTCCTCGTAGGGCCAGCGCTGGGTGAGGGCGGCGTACAGCAGTGCGCCGATGGCCTCGGTGTCGGCCCGCTGCGGGGTCTCGCTGGTGATGCCGCGCAGGGCGGCGTTCACGGCGAGGCCGCGGATGCGGTACTGACCGGTGGAGGTGCGCAGTATCGCGCTGGGCGTCAGGCGCAGGTGGGCCAGGCCCTCGCGATGGGCGGCGGCCATGGCCTGGGAGACCTGGCTGACCAGCTGGTAGGCGTCGTGGGGCTCCAGCGGGCCGGCCGCGAGGAGGGCGGTGAGCTCGGTTGCGTCGGGCAGCCACTCGTGGACGACGTAGACGAGGTCGTTCTCCTCCACGGCGTCGAGGACCTGGACGAACCGGGGGTCGCCGAGCAGGGCGGAGGAGCGGGCGGCGGCGAGTACCGTGCGGGCCCGCGGGTGGTCGGCTGGGAGCAGGTGGACGCCCACCGCGCGGCGGAGCTTCTCGTCCATCGCCCGCCAGCTGCTGAATCCGTCCAGACGGGTGACGCACTCCTCCAGCCGGTAGCGCCTCGCCAGCTTGTGGCCGCTGTGGAGTTCGGGTGCGGCCGTGGGGGCCGTACTTCTGCGTTCGCCGTCCTTCTCGGGCATGGATCCGTCCGCGGCTCGTCCGTTCTGGGTGTCCACCCCGTCGGCCGTGGCCTTGACCGCGTGTGCGGTCAGCGGCTCTTCGCCGCTGTTGTCGGCCACGTCGACGGCAGCCGTGCTACGTTCCGCCACCGTCGTCCCTGCCTCCCCATCCGTTGCGCGCTGTCGGCCAGTCTGCGAAGCCATGCCAATTGTGCCCACAGTCCGGCGCTCTGCACGACACGCGATCGGGGTCCGGTCCGTCAACGGGTCTTCGCATCAGCGGCCCAGTCGTCCGCGGACCATTCCGACCATGGAGTTGAGCTCTTCGATCCTCATCCGCTTCGCGGCGATCAGGAAGACCGCGCCGAGCGCGATGCCGCCGCCGATCAGTGAAACGAGGGAACCGGCGGCTCCGCTGCCCAGCCAGTGGGTGATGCCGTAGGCGACGCCGCCCGCCACCGCGGCGGCCGGCACGCAGGCGCCGATCAGCCGGGTGTAGGTCCGCATCACGTGGGCGCCGTCGAGGTCGCCGCCGAGGCGGGTCTTGAGGCGCCGCCAGGCGACGCCGACGCCGACCGCATAACCGAGGCCGTACGCAGCGGCCATGCCCACGACCGCCCAGCGGGCCGGGAGGAGGAAGAAAGCGAGCGCGGAGACACCGGCGTTGACAGCCGCGACGATGACGGTGTTGTAGAAGGGGGTCCGGGTGTCCTCGTAGGCGTAGAAGCCGCGCAGGACGACGTACTGGACGGAGTAGGGGATCAGGCCGAGGCCGAAGGCCATCAGGATGTATCCGATGTTGACGGCGTCCTTGCCGGCGCTGGCGTACAGCAGCGTGGACATCGGTACGCCGAGGGCCAGGAAGGCGAAGGCACAGGGCACGATCGCGACGGCCGAGGTGCGCAGCCCGTACGAGATGTCGTCGCGGACGGCGGCCGCGTCCCCGTCGTGCGCGGAGCGGGAGATGCGCGGCAGAACCGCCGTCATGACGGAGACGGTGATGATGGCCTGCGGCATCTGCCACAGCAACAGCGCATAGTTGTAAGCGGTGATGCCGGTTCCGCCGTGTCCCTGCGAGAAGGCAACGTCGCCCGCCCAGGTTCCGAGCTGGGTGACGACCACGAGCCCGAGCTGGTTGGCGAGGACGAAGAAGAATGTCCACTTCGCCAGACCAGCGGCCTTGCCCAGTCCGTGGCCCCTCCAGTCGAACCGCAGACGGGGCTTGAAGCCGGCGTCGCGCAGGTAGGGGAGCATGGCCAGGGACTGGACGACGAGACCGAGCAGGGTGCCGATGCCCAGCAGGCGAACGCCCTCCGGGGTGATGGTCTTCTCCGAGACACCAGTGATGGTGGAGCCGCCGAAGGCCCAGATGAAGGCGCCGAAGGTGGCGATGACGATGATGTTATTGAGGACCGGGGTCCACATCATCGCGCCGAACCGGCCGCGGGCGTTGAGGATCTGACCGAGCACCACATGGACGCCCATGAAGAACATCGTGGGCAGGCAGTAGTGGGCGAAGGCGACTGCGACGTCGAGCCGTTGCGGATCGTCAGCGATCTTCTGCGACATCATGCCGATGAACAGCGGTGCGGCCAGCACGCAGACAGTGGTGACCGCACCCAGCAGCACCACGACGAGGGTCAGCAGTCGGTTGGCGTAAGCCTCTCCGCCGTCGTCGTCGTTCTTCATGGCACGCACGAGCTGCGGGATGAAGACGGCGTTGAGGGCGCCGCCGCCGACAAGCACGTAGATCATCGTCGGCAAGGTGTTGGCGACCTGGTAGCTGTCGTTGAGCGCGGAGACGCCAATCGCGCCGGCGATCACGAGTGTCCGGGCGAAGCCGGTGATGCGCGAGACGATCGTGCCGGCCGCCATGAGGGCGCTCGACTTGAGCAGGCTGGAGGCCCGCCCGGCGGGCTTGGTCGGCGCGGGGGCCGCGACGGGCGCCTCCTGGACCGGGGTGCCCGGGGCGGCCTGCTGGTCGCGGTAGAGGTGGGTGAAGGCGTCGGCCTCCGGCCGCTCCTCGGCGGCCTCGGTCACGAGCGAGTCCACCCCGACGAACTGCGTCGTCGTCGCGTGGTCGCCGTACGGCAGGTGGCGCGAGGGGCCGTCGGGCTCGGGCGGCGGGGTCTGGGCCCACACGCGCGGGTCGGGGCCGTGCGAGGGGGCCTGCGGGGCCGCGTAGAGCGGACCCGGCTCCTGGTAGGTGCCCGGCGGCGGCGGGGGGTGCGAGGCCCGGTCGTAGAGGACCTCGGCGACGGGATCCTGGGCCGACAGGTCCTGCCCCCGGTAGGGGTCGTAGTCGTAGGCGTCCTGGACATACGGGTCGTGGTCCGGCGCGGGCGCGGGCGCGGGAACCTGCCCGGGCACCGGAGCGCCCGGAGCAGTGCCCTGGGGGGGCGTCGGCCCACCAGTGCCCTGCGCGCGGTCACCGTCGTACGGCGCGTTCATCGCAACCCCACCTCATCGTCCCCAGGCCGACCGGCCACGGCATCGCTCAACGGTCCACTGTCTCACTGGTCCCGGACCCCTCGGTGCTTTGCGGTCCGGTGTCCGTGGACACGTCACTCGGCTGCGTGCTCTCCTCGGCAACCGCCCGCGCGGCGACGCGCTTGCGGCTGGCGTACATCTTGATGCCCGCCAGGACCAGGAGGAGCACACCGCCCGCGATGACGAGCATGACGGTGGGGGTGACCTCGGTGGCGTCGACGGTGAACCTGCGTTCCTTGCCGTACGGCACGCCGTCCTTGGTGAAGAGCCGTGCGGTGACCTCGACCGGGCCGCTCGCCGTGGCGTTGGCGGTGAACTTTACCGTCTGGCTGTGGCCCCCCTGGACGGAGACCTCCTGCTCGTCCTCACCACCGTCGCCGATGGTCAGACGGGTGGGATTCGCGGACTTCACCCGCAGTACGAGGTTGTGGACATCCTGGACGAGGCTGTTCTGGACGCTGACCGGGATGGTCGCGCTGTGCCCGGACAGGGTGGCGTCCGACTTGGGGACGACCTTGACCTTGTCCGTGAGCCCGATCAGGTAGTCCTGGACCTGGTCCCGGTAGACGCGGCCCTCGTCCGGGCGGCCGCGCCAGGAGGTCGACATCTCCCGGTTGGTGGTGTTTCCGAAGGGGATCTCGACGCGGTCCGGCGCGGTGAGGATGACCTTGAAGTGGTCGAGGGTGTTCTGCGTCGTACGGATCTGCTCGAACGCCGACACCGGCAGTTCCTGCTTGCTCAGTGCCTCGGGGTACTGGCCCGCACCGGGGACCTGGGTCGCGGCCCCGGGGTCGGGCTTCGCCGCGGCGGCCGCCTCCAGGTCGGAGGGCTGGGTCCAGCGGGCAGCCTGGAGACCGCGCAGGGCGGTCGCCATCGACTCCACCTGGCTGGCGGTGGGCCTGCGCGGGGGCGCGACCACGTAGCTGCGGGGCTCTTCGCCGCTCTGCAGGTTGAGGGCGAGGCTCTGGGCGAGGAACTGCTGGACGGCCAGCGTGGAGTTCCCGGCGCGGGCCATGTCGCCGTCGAAGGCGGTGGACAGGTCGGCGTCGGCGACGACGGCGGTGGTGCCCGCGCCGATCGGGCGGGCGGCGCTCGGGGTGTAGCCGAGGGTTCCCGTCTCCTGGAGGCTGTCGCTGCGGGTCAGGACGTTGTGCGCGCCGGCCGAGGTGGCGACGTTGACGATCGACGGGTCGATGGCACCGTCCACGGGCCAGGAGAAGTCGGTGGA
This sequence comes from Streptomyces sp. AB3(2024), assembly GCF_041862025.1. Taxonomy (NCBI): domain Bacteria; kingdom Bacillati; phylum Actinomycetota; class Actinomycetes; order Kitasatosporales; family Streptomycetaceae; genus Streptomyces; species Streptomyces sp. AB3(2024). The sequence continues at coordinate 51,350 of NZ_JBGWAB010000001.1, read as the reverse complement.
CGGTGTGACGTGGAGCACCGTCTCGACGGCCTGCTTCGCCTTGTCGGTGGCGGGCCGCAACTGGCCCAGGGTGCCGGAGACGTCCTTGCCGCGGTGGGCGAGCGAGGCGATGTCAGGGTCGGCGAAGGGCAGAGCGACGACCTTCTTGCCCTGTACGGCGGTCTCCAGGGAGCTCAGCCACTGCTCGGCCAGCGCCTTGTTCCTGCCCTGCACGGGCTTGCCGTCGGGGTCGGGGCTGCGGACCCGGTACCCCTTGGCCATGGCGTCGACGGTGGTCAGCAGGTCGGGGTCGATGACCCAGGTGACCGGCAGGTCCTTGCCGAGCGAGACCATCCGCTCCAGGCGGCCGCCGGGCCGCAGCTCGTCGGCGAGGGAGTCGTCGAGGAAGACGGGGGTCTGCACCTCGTCCGAGCCGGTCTCGGCGCTGACGTGCGTGGTGGAGATCAGCGGCCACACGTACGTGAGGGAGGACCGCTTCGCGGCGGGGTCCGGCTGCCAGGGGAGGAAGGTCCGCTGGATGCCCAGGACCTGCTCGTGCGGACGGCTGTCGGTCGTCCCGGACACGGAGACGCCGAGCTGGTACACGCCGTCCGCGCCCAGGTCGAGCTTGTTGACCGGGACCTTGATCGTGAACTGCTGGTCGACCTTCGACGGCAGGGAGTCGATCTTCACGGCGAAAGCGGAATCGATCTCGCCCGGGTCCACCCCGGGCCGGAAACCCTTCCGGTCGGCCACCTCGCCGATGGACGAGCGGTCGCCGAGCCTGGGGCCGACCCGCAGTCCGACGTGGGCACCCTTGATCGTCTCGCGGCCGTTGTTGACCACGCTGCCCTGGATGGTGAGCGTGTCGCTCTTGACGGGAGCGCTGGGGGAGACCTCGGTCAGCTGGACGTCGACAGGGCCGTCGGCGGCCTGCGCCGGCGGGGCCGGGGCGTAGATCAGGGCGGCCAGCACCGGCGTCCCGGTCAGCAGGACGACCGCCCGCCGCAGCCACCGGCGCCGGGCAGGGGCGGGAGCTGCCCCTTGGATGTCTGCCGCCTCGGCCACGCGCTCGCCCGTCCCTCGAAGTGTCAGTGGTCGTCGTTTCTGCGTCCACGAATGGTAACGAGGTGCGCTGTGCGCGAGTGCCGCGGCTTGCTCCACATGATCGCCACGGCCCGGGGGCAGCTGAACGGGGGGCGCCGGGAAACGAGGGAGCCCCTGCCGGGCGGGCCACGTACCCTTTTCTGTTGTGCCGAACGCCAATGAAGACAACCCCAGTGCCCTGAGTCAGGTGCAGCGCCGCGCGGTCAGCGAACTGCTGCGGGTCGCCCCCGTCGCCGACGAGCTCGGCCGCCGTTTCCAGGAGGCGGGCTTCCGTCTCGCCCTGGTCGGCGGGTCCGTCCGTGACGCGCTGCTCGGGCGTCTCGGCAACGATCTCGACTTCACCACCGACGCCCGTCCCCAAGACGTTCTGAAGATCGTCCGGCCGTGGGCCGACTCGGTATGGGACGTAGGCATCGCCTTCGGCACCGTCGGCGCGCAGAAGGACGGTTTCCAGATCGAGGTGACCACGTACCGCTCCGAGGCGTACGACCGCACCTCGCGCAAGCCCGAGGTCTCCTACGGCGACTCCATCGAGCAGGACCTGGTCCGGCGCGACTTCACCGTCAACGCCATGGCCCTGGCCCTGCCGGAGCAGCGGTTCGTCGACCCGCACGGAGGCCTGGAGGACCTGGCCGCCGGCGTGCTGCGGACCCCGGGCACCCCGGAGGAGTCCTTCTCCGACGATCCGCTGCGCATGCTGCGCGCGGCCCGGTTCGCCGCGCAGCTGGACTTCGAGGTGGCCGCCGAGGTGGTGGCCGCCATGCGCGAGATGTCCGACCGGATCGAGATCGTCTCGGCGGAACGGGTGCAGGGTGAGCTGAACAAGCTGCTGCTGTCCGCGAACCCCCGCAAGGGCCTGGGCCTGCTCGTGGACACCGGCCTCGCGGACCGGGTACTCCCGGAGCTGCCCGCGCTGCGGCTGGAGCGTGACGAGCACCACCGGCACAAGGACGTCTACGACCACTCGCTGATCGTGCTGGAGCAGGCGATCGCGCTGGAGGAGGACGGTCCGGACCTCGTGCTGCGGCTGGCGGCCCTGCTGCACGACATCGGCAAGCCCCGGACCCGCCGCTTCGAGAGCGACGGCCGTGTCTCCTTCCACCACCACGAGGTGGTGGGCGCGAAGATGACCAAGAAGCGCATGGCCGCGCTGAAGTACTCCAACGACATGGTCAAGGACGTGTCCCGGCTGGTGGAGCTGCACCTGCGCTTCCACGGCTACGGGGACGGGGAGTGGACGGACTCGGCGGTGCGGCGCTACGTGCGCGACGCGGGCCCGCTGCTGGACCGGCTGCACAAGCTGACCCGGTCGGACTGCACCACGCGCAACAAGCGCAAGGCCAACGCGCTGTCCCGGACCTACGACGGCCTGGAGGAGCGGATCGCGCAGCTCCAGGAGCAGGAGCAGCTCGACGCGATCCGCCCGGACCTGGACGGCAACGAGATCCAGCGGGTGCTGGAGATCAGCCCGGGGCCGGTGGTGGGCAAGGCGTACGCGTTCCTGCTGGAGCTGCGGCTGGAGAACGGCCCGATGGGCCACGACGCCGCCGTGGTGGCCCTCAAGGAGTGGTGGGCCGCCCAGGCGGACCGGGCTGCCCAGGGCTGATGTGCGGTTCGCCACCCGGGGACGTTTCCCGCGGTGGCCGTCGCCGATGTTTCACGTGAAAAATTGGCGACGGCTCGGTCCGGGTGTCCGGGTTCATGTTTCACGTGAAACACGAACCCGGCGCCGGAGCAGCAGCGCGGTGAGGGCGTAGAGGACGGACACGCTCACGACCAGGACGGCGGAGCGGCCGTCGGCCGGGAGCATCAGGGCGGCCACGGCGGCCGCGCCGACGAAGGCCACGTTGACCAGGACGTCGTAGACGGAGAAGACCCGCCCGCGGAAGTCGTCCTCCACCTGGGACTGGACGACCGTGTCGGTGGAGATCTTGACCCCCTGGGTGGCCAGGCCGAGGACGAACGCGGCGACGAGCATCGGCCCGGTGGCGAAGGCCAGCCCGAGGGCGGGGACCAGGACGGCCGCCCCGGCGGCGCACACGGCCATCCATCTGCGGGTGCCCAGCCGGCCGACGAACCAGGGGGTGACGACGGCGGCGGCGAAGAAGCCCGCGCCGGAGAACCCGATGGCCATGCCCAGCAGGGCCAGGCCGTCGGCCTCGTTGTCCGACCAGGCGTAGCGGCAGAGCATGAGCAGCATCACGAACAGGGCCCCGTAGCAGAACCGCATCAGGGTGATCGCGGTGAGCGCTTGGGCGGCCTCGCGCCGGGCGGCAAGGTGCCGGAGCCCGTCGACCATGCCCCGCGCCGTGAGGGCGACCCCCTCGACGACCGAGGGATGGACGCTGCCCGGAGGATGGTCGGGTCCGAGGAGGCCGATGGCCAGCCTCAGGGCGGCCAGGCCCGCGCACAGGTAGAGGGCGGCGCCGAGGAGGACGACGAGGGCGTTCGAGTCGGAGACGAGGAGCCGTACGAGGAAGGCGAGCCCGCCGCCGGCGGTCGCCGCCAGGGTCCCGGCGGTGGGAGAGAGGGCGTTCGCGGTGACCAGCTGGCCGGGGCCGACGACCCTGGGCAGGGAGGCGGAGAGGCCGGCCAGGACGAAGCGGTTGACGGCGGTCACCGACAGAGCCGAGGCGTAGAACAGCCAGTCGGGTGCGTGGACCACGATCAGCAGGCCGGTCACGCAGGCGAGGAGGGCCCGCAGCAGGTTGCCGTAGAGGAACACCTGCCGACGGCGCCACCGGTCCAGCAGCACGCCGGCGAAGGGGCCGATCACGGAGTAGGGCAGCAGCAGTACGGCCATGGCCGAGGCGATGGCCGCGGGTGAGGTCTGCTTCTCCGGGGAGAAGACCACATAGGTGGCGAGCGCCACCTGGAAGACCCCGTCGGCGGCCTGGGAGAGCAGCCGTACGGCCAGCAGGTTGCGGAAGTCCCTCAGGCGCAGGAGTACGCGCAGATCACCTACGACAGCCATGAGGGCAAGGGTCACACACGCCGAGGGTCCCCGGACACATTTGCCCGGGGACCCTCGGCGGAAGAGCAGTCGAAGACCAGATGTCCGTCAGGACCCTGGGGTTCGGCTAGCGCTCGACCTCGCCCTTGATGAACTTCTCGACGTTCGCGTAGGCCTCGTCGTCGAAGTACTGCACCGGCGGGGACTTCATGAAGTAGCTGGAGGCCGACAGGATGGGGCCACCGATGCCACGGTCCTTGGCGATCTTCGCGGCGCGCAGGGCGTCGATGATGACACCGGCGGAGTTCGGGGAGTCCCACACCTCGAGCTTGTACTCGAGGTTCAGCGGGACGTCGCCGAAGGCACGGCCTTCGAGGCGGACGTAGGCCCACTTGCGGTCGTCGAGCCACGCGACGTAGTCGGACGGACCGATGTGGACGTTCTTCTCGCCGAGCTCACGGTCGGGGATCTGCGAGGTGACGGCCTGCGTCTTGGAGATCTTCTTCGACTCCAGGCGGTCGCGCTCCAGCATGTTCTTGAAGTCCATGTTGCCGCCGACGTTGAGCTGCATGGTGCGCTCAAGACGGACACCGCGGTCCTCGAACAGCTTGGCCATCACGCGGTGCGTGATGGTGGCGCCGACCTGCGACTTGATGTCGTCGCCGACGATCGGGACACCGGCCTCGGTGAACTTGTCCGCCCACTCCTTGGTGCCGGCGATGAAGACCGGGAGGGCGTTGACGAAGGCGACCTTGGCGTCGATGGCGCACTGGGCGTAGAACTTCGCCGCGGCCTCGGAACCGACGGGGAGGTAGCAGATCAGGACGTCGACCTGACGGTCCTTGAGGATCTGGACCACGTCGACCGGAGCCTCGGCGGACTCCTCGATGGTCAGGCGGTAGTACTTGCCCAGGCCGTCCAGGGTGTGGCCGCGCTGCACGGTCACGCCCGCGTTCGGGACGTCGCAGATCTTGATGGTGTTGTTCTCGCTGGCGCCGATGGCGTCCGAGAGGTCGAGGCCGACCTTCTTCGCGTCGACGTCGAACGCGGCGACGAACTCGATGTCACGCACGTGGTAGTCGCCGAACTGGACGTGCATCAGACCGGGGACCTTGGCCGCCGGGTCGGCGTCCTTGTAGTACTCGACGCCCTGCACCAGCGAGGCGGCGCAGTTGCCCACGCCGACGATGGCTACGCGAACCGAACCCATTCCGGTTGCTCCCTGTTTGTTCTCGGAACGAGGCCTGCGAGATGCAGGCCTCACTTTGCAGTTTCGTCGGGCGGACCGGGTCGCATCCGATCCCGTCCCGCCCGCTCGCTCTCGATGAGCTCGTTCAGCCAGCGCACTTCACGCTCCACGGATTCCATTCCGTGGCGCTGCAGCTCAAGCGTGTAGTCGTCGAGGCGCTCCCGTGTCCGGGCGAGGGAGGCGCGCATCTTCTCCAGGCGCTCCTCCAGCCGGCTGCGGCGGCCCTCCAGCACGCGCATCCGCACTTCTCGTTCGGTCTGGCCGAAGAAGGCGAAGCGGGCGGCGAAGGACTCGTCCTCCCAGGTGTCCGGGCCGGTGTGGGAGAGAAGCTCTTCGAAGTGCTGCTTACCCGCGGCCGTCAACCGATAGACGATCTTGGCGCGGCGCCCTGCGAGTGAAGCGGCGACGGCGTCTTCCGGGGCGCTGCCCGGCTCCTCGATCAACCAGCCGTTGGCGACCAGCGTCTTGAGGCAGGGATAGAGAGTCCCGTAGCTGAACGCCCTGAAGACCCCCAGCGAGGTGTTGAGCCGCTTGCGCAGCTCGTACCCGTGCATGGGGGATTCGCGAAGCAGGCCGAGCACGGCGAATTCGAGGATGCCTGAGCGCCTGCTCATCCGCCTGCTCCTCTCCGCCTCTGAGTTTATGCCGAGCTGATGTATCGGCTCGATACATCCAGACGATAGAACGGGCCGCCTCCGGCGACAAGTGGTGACGTAGTGACCGGCGTCACATCACCAATTCGTACGACGCAGGTTGCCTGATTTGGGGTGAACTTCGGCACTGGTTGGGTTTTGACCGTGCGTAGTCTGTGCGGCAAGACACCGGGGGAACCGGAATCACCTGCCGCTTCCAGGCCACTCGCCTGCCCGAGGAGTAGTCGTTCGATGAGCGAGCACCGCCGCAAACCACCGCAGCCCCAAGGTGGCGGCCGCGCCGCCCCCCGCCGTGCTGCCCAGCCGCACCCCGGACGGGGCTCCGGCCCCGGGCGGAACGTGCCCACCGCTTCGTCCGTCGGCCCGGCCGCCGGACAGAACCCGCCCGGCAGCCGGTCCGACGCCCGCCGGGCCACCCAGCGAGGAGCCGCCGGCCGCGGCCGCGCAGGTGGCAAGGGGGGCAAGGGCGGCGGGCTCATCAACTACCCGCGGGCCGGGAAGGAGGGCTGGAAGCGTTTCGTGCCCTCCTGGAAGCTGGTCGGGGGCACGGCACTCGGCTTCTTCGCGGTCATCGTGGCCGGCGCCGGCATCGGCATCGCCAGCGTGGGCACGCCCGACCCGAACAAGGCGGCCCAGGCGCAGAACAACGTCTTCGAGTGGGCCGACGGCACTCAGATGGTCGCGACGGGCGGCTCCACGAACCGCCAGATCGTGCCGATCGACCAGATTCCCGTGTCGATGCGGAATGCCGTGATCGCCGCGGAGAACCAGTCCTTCGAGACGGACAAGGGCGTCGACCCGATGGGCATCGCCCGTGCCGTGGTCAACATGGCCACCGGCGGTTCCACCCAGGGCGGCTCGACGATCACCCAGCAGTACGTGAAGAACATGTACCTGGACTCCGAGCAGACCCTGAAGCGCAAGGTCACCGAGCTCTTCATCGCGATCAAGCTGGGTGTGTCCAAGCCGAAGAACGACGTCCTCGCCGGCTACCTGAACACCGCGTACTACGGCCGGGACGCCTACGGCATCCAGGCCGCCGCGCGGGCCTACTTCGGCAAGGACGCCAAGGACCTCAACCCGTCCGAGAGCGCCTTCCTCGCCTCCATGCTCAAGGGCCCCAACCTCTACAACCCGGACGGCGGCGTCGGCTCCGCGGCGACCCCCGAGGCCAACGAGAAGCGGGCCCGCGGCCGCTGGGCCTGGGTCCTCGACCGGGAGGTCGCGGTCGGGCGGATGGAACAGTCCGAGCGGGACAAGTACAAGGACTTCCCCGAGCGCGTCGACCTGGCGCAGGGCCGCGGCCTGACCGGCCAGATCGGCTACCTCGTCGACGTCGCCAAGTCGTACGTCATGAAGACCGGCGACATCAGCGCCGAGAAGATGGCCCTCGGCGGCTACACGATCCGCACCACCTTCGAGAAGCCCCGGGTGAACGCGCTGGTCAAGGCGGTGGAGGACACCCGCAACGACTTCCTCGACGAGAAGGCCCGCCCCGAGTACGACACGTTCGTGCAGTTCGGCGCCGCCTCGGTCGACGTGAAGTCCGGCGCGATCGTCGCCCTGTACGGCGGTCCCGGCTTCGACCAGAAGCACTTCACCAACAACGCCAACACCTCCGGCGTCCCGGTCGGCTCGACCTGGAAGCCGTACGTGCTGGCCGCGGCCCTGGAGTACGGCACCCAGAACTCCAAGGGTTCGGGCATCTCGATCGACAGCAAGTACAACGCCGACGACCTCACGGTTATCAACAACCGCGAGGGCAAGCCGCTCCTCGACAAGGACGGCAAGCCGTTCCGGCAGAAGAACGAGAGCCCCGAGGCCCACGGCTACGTGACCCTCAACGAGGCGATGCGGCAGTCGATCAACGTGCCGTTCGCCCAGCTCGTCTTCGACGTCGGCCACAGCAAGGTCCGCTCCGTCGCGAAGTCCACCGGCATCCTGGAGGAGTCGATGGACGACAACGACAACGCCTCCTTCGCCCTGGGCACCTCGACCCCCAGCGCCATCCGGATGGCCGACTCGTACGCCACCTTCGCCGCGTCCGGCACGCACCGCGAGCCCTACTCGGTGCAGACGGTCCAGAAGGACGGCAAGACCCTGCCCGGCTTCGGGCCTCCCAAGGAGGCCCGAGCCATGGACGACGCGGTCGCGAACAACATCACCAAGGTGCTCCAGAACGTCGTCGAGAACGGCACCGGCACCAAGGCGAAGAAGCTCGGCCGGCCCGCCGCCGGCAAGACCGGTACCACCGACCAGAACAAGTCGGCCTGGTTCGTCGGCTACACCCCGCAGCTGTCGACCTCGGTGACGCTCTTCCGCAACGACCCGAACGCCAAGGGCAAGGACCGCAAGCTGCTGTCCATGAACCACGTGGGCGGTGTCGACTCCATCCACGGTGGTGACATCCCGGCCGTGATCTGGACCGAGTACATGCGCGAGGCCCTCAAGGGCACCCCGTCCAAGGACTTCCCGGAGGCCGAGGACATCGGCGTCGTCGCGGACGCGGCCGGCGCCCCGACGCCCACGCCGGCGGCGGTCCCCTCGCCCTCGACCTCACCCTCGACCTCGGCGTCGCCCTCGCCGTCGATGGTCTCCCCGTCCCCGTCCGACGGCGGCAAGCCGTCCTGCAAGCCGTGGAAGCTCTACTGCGACCCGCAGACGGCCGCCGGCACGGGCAACGGCGGGAACGGCAACGGTGGCAACGCCGGCGGCCTCCCCGCCGGCGGCACCACCGGACAGCCCACGACGCCCCCCACCGGCCGGCCCGGCCGGCCCGGCGGAGTGACCAACTGGGGCGCCACCATCGGTGGCGGAGGCTGATCCCGCACCCGCCTTCACCCGGGAGGGCCGTCGCACCCCGTGCGGCGGCCCTCCCGCGCGTCCGGCCCGGTACGGCAGGATGAGCGCATGACCAAGGTGCACGAGGACCGTCCCGTACTGCCCACCCAGCAGGACGAGGTCGCCGCCGCCGGCAGCGAGCTCATCGGCGGTCCCATCGGCCGCCGCGCACGGATCGGCGGCCACTGGCTGGGACCGGTCCGCGTGGTGGTCCTCGTCGTCATCGGCATGTTCGCGCTCGGCATGGCGCAGAAGCTGCCCTGCTACGACTGGGCGTGGTTCCGGGGAGCGGGCTCGCAGTACACGCACGCCTGCTACTCCGACATCCCGCACCTGTACTCGGCCCGCGGCTTCGCCGACGGCCTCGTGCCCTACTTCGACCGCTTCCCCGACGTCGCGGTCGACCCGAAGTACGGCGGCATGCAGTACCTGGAGTACCCGGTGCTCACCGGTGCCTTCATGCAGGTCGCCGCGTGGCTGACGCCCTCGTCGGGAGCCGTCCAGCACCGCGAGCAGATGTACTGGATGGTCAACGCCGGCATGCTGATGGCCTGCGCGGCGGTGATCGCCGTCTGCGTCGCCCGCACCCACCGACGCCGCCCCTGGGACGCCCTGCTCGTCGCCCTGGCCCCGGCGCTCGCCCTCAACGCGACCGTCAACTGGGACCTGCCGGCCGTCGCCCTGGCCGCCGTCGCGATGCTGATGTGGTCGCGCAGCCGTCCGCTGCTCGCCGGTGTCCTCATCGGCCTCGCGACCGCGGCCAAGCTCTATCCGGTACTGCTGCTCGGGGCGCTGTTCGTACTGTGCTGGCGCGCCGGGAAGTGGCGCGCCTTCGGAGCCACCGTCCTGGGCGCGGCCGTCTCCTGGCTCGTGGTGAACGGCCCCGTCATGTACTTCGCCTGGGACGGCTGGAAGCGGTTCTACGTCTTCAGCCAGGAACGGCCCATCGACTTCGGCTCCGTGTGGCTGCTGATCTCCCAGCGCACCGGAAACCCGCTGGAGGGGGCCAACACCTACGCGACCGGGCTGACCCTGCTGCTGTGCCTGGCGATCGGGCTGCTCACCCTGACGGCCCCCAGGCGGCCCCGCTTCGCCCAGCTGGCCTTCCTGGTCGTCGCGGCCTTCGTCCTGGCCAACAAGGTCTACTCGCCGCAGTACGTGCTGTGGCTGATCCCGCTCGCCGCGCTGGCCCGGCCGCGCTGGCGGGACTTCCTGATCTGGCAGGCCGGCGAGATCGTCTACTTCCTCGGGATCTGGTTCTACCTCGCCTACACGACCAGCGGGGACAAGCACCAGGGCCTGCCGGTGGAGGGGTACCAGCTGGCGATCGTCGCCCACCTGCTGGCCACGCTCTACCTGTGCGCCGTCGTCGTACGGGACATCCTGCTGCCCGAGCGGGACGTCGTACGGCGCGACGGCTCGGACGACCCCTCCGGAGGCGTCCTGGACGGCGCCGAGGACGCGTTCGTGCTCTCGGACAGGGCGAAGGCGCCGCAGTACGCGGCGCCTTCCGAGGGACAGCGGGTCGACTGGGGAACGGACCCCGGGCACTGAGCGGTCCGGCCGCACCGGCCGGACCGTCCGGTGCAGGATCAGGCGTCGATCGCCCGGTCGAACTGCGTGGTGGTGTGCCGCAGGTGCGCCACCAGCTCGTCGCCGACCTTCGGCTCGGTCGCGTCCGAGGGCACGAACAGGATCGACACCTGCATGTGCGGGGGCTCGGCGAACCAGCGCTGCTTGCCCGCCCACACGAAGGGCGAAAGGTTCCGGTTGACGGTGGCCAGGCCGGCCCGGGCGACGCCCTTGGCGCGCGGCATCATCCCGTGCAGGGCCTTGGGGGCCTCCAGGCCCACCCCGTGCGAGGTGCCGCCCGCGACCACGACCAGCCAGCCGTCGGAGGCGGCCTTCTGCTGCCGGTATCCGAACCGGTCGCCCTTGGCCACCCGCGTGACGTCCAGGACCGCCCCGCGGTACTGGGTCGCCTCGTGGTCGCCCAGCCACAGCCGGGTGCCGATCCGGGCCCGGAAGCGGGTCTGCGGGAACTGCTGCTGGAGCCGCCCCAGCTCCTCGGCCCGCAGGTGGCTGACGAACATGGTGTGCAGCGGCAGCCGGGCCGCGCGCAGCCGGTCCATCCAGCCGATGACCTCCTCGACGGCGTCCGAGCCGTCAGGGCGGTCCAGGGGCAGGTGCAGGGCGAAGCCCTCCAGCCGGACGTCCTCGATCGCCGACTGCAGCAGGCCCAGGTCCTGCTCGGAGATGCCGTGGCGGCGCATCGAGCTCATGCACTCGATGACCACGCGGGCGCCGACCAGACCGCGGACCCCGTCCACAGAGGAGACCGAACGGATGACCCGGTCCGGCAGCGGAACGGGCTCCTCACCCCGCCGGAACGGGGTGAGGACGAGCAGGTCGCTACTGAAGTGGTCCTTGATGCTGGCGGCCTCGTACGTCGTTCCGACGGCCAGGATGTCGGCGCCCATGCGGGTCGCCTCCTCGCACAGCCGCTCGTGGCCGAAGCCGTAGCCGTTGCCCTTGCAGACGGGGATCAGCCCGGGGAACTGATCGGTGATCTGCTTCTGGTGCGCACGCCAGCGCGCGGTGTCGACGTAGAGCGTGAGCGCCATGCCCGTCCGGAGCCTCTCTGGAAAGCTGCGTGGTGCAGCGGTGCGGTGTGTGGATGCGGCGGGGTCAGCGGCGCGACATGTAGATGTCGAGCGCCTTGTGCAGCATCTTGTTGAGCGGGAAGTCCCACTCGCCGACGTACTCGACGGCCTCGCCGCCCGTGCCGACCTTGAACTGGATCAGGCCGAACAGGTGGTCGTTCTCGTCCAGCGTGTCGCTGATGCCGCGCAGGTCGTAGATGCTCGCGCCGAGCGCGTACGAGTCGCGCAGCATGCGCCACTGCATCGCGTTCGAGGGGCGGACCTCGCGCTTGTGGTTGGCGGAGGCGCCGTACGAGTACCAGACGTGCTGACCGACGGTGAGCATCGTGGCGGCGGCCAGCGGCTCCCCCTCGTGCTTGGCGATGTACAGCCGCATCCGGTTGGGGTCCTCGGAGTTGAGGGCCGTCCACTGGCGCTGGAAGTAACTGAGCGGGCGCGGACGGAACTTGTCGCGCTCGGCGGTGATCTCGTAGAGGTACTGCCAGGTCGGCAGGTCCTCGTAGCCGCCCTGGACGACCTCGACGCCGGCCTTCTCGGCCTTCTTGATGTTGCGGCGCCACAGCTGGTTGAAGCCCTTGAGGACATCGTCCAGCGAACGGTTCGCCAGCGGCACCTGGAAGACGTAGCGGGGCTGGACGTCACCGAAGCCGGCGCCGCCGTCCTCGGCCTGCTGCCAGCCCATGCGGCGCAGCTTGTCGGACACCTCGAAGGCGCGGGGCTCGATGACCGAGGCCTCCACGTCACGCAGGCGCTTGACGTCCGGGTCCTGGATTCCGGCCTTGATGGCGGCGGAGTTCCAACGGCGGATGACGACCGGCGGGCCCATCTTCACCGTGAAGGCGCCCTGGTTCTTCAGGTGCGCCAGCATCGGCTGGAGCCATTCCTCCAGATTCGGTGCGTACCAGTTGATGACCGGGCCCTCGGGGAGGTACGCGAGGTACCGCTTCACCTTGGGCAGCTGGCGGTACAACACCAGCGCGGCACCGACGAGTTCACCGGACTTGTCGAACCATCCGAGGTTCTCCGAGCGCCACTCGTTCTTGACGTCGGCCCATGCCGGGACCTGGCAGTGGCTAGCCGAGGGCAGGCTCTGGAGGTAGGCCAGATGCTGCTCTCGGCTGATGGTGCTCAGGGACAGGCTCATGCGGGGTGTCTCCTCCGGCGGCTTCGCTGGCTATGGCGCGAAGCCTACTGCGACAGGGGCGCCACCCATCTGGGGGACGGGCCGTAGCCCGGGCCGGCGTGTGGCCGGCGCCCCGTCGCGGAGGTCCCCCGGTCAGCCGATCCAGCCGCCGAAGAGGCCCCCGTGGGCCATGCCGAGGAAGAAGCCGATGGCAGACGCGCCAAGGCCGATGATCAGTGCGAAGCGCTCGCGTGTCGTGGCGGAGATGAACTGTCCGTACAGCCCGGTCACGATCCCGACCAGCCCGGTCCAGGAGGTGAGCAGGTGCAGATTGTGGAAGAACGCAGTGACGAACGCCACGGCGCCGAGGACCAGGGTGACCGCCACCAGGGTGTCCTGGAGCGGGTGGGGCTTGCCGTCGGTCGAGAAGAGGGAGATCGGCTGGGAGGACTGGCGTCGCATTGCCTGTGCCATCGGAAGGCACCTCCTGGCTGCAGCAGAGCGGTGCTGCGGGGCCGCCCCCGGCGGCGCCGGAGGGCATAGCACCGAGCACACCCGGTGCTTACAGATTGTGGCCCTCTCCTGCCGGATTTCAACCGGAAGGAGTCGACGGGGTAGTCTGTACGGTCTGCGCGGTGTCTGCTCTCGGACACCGTGCGGCACGCATCACGACCCTCCTGCCACGGAACGACCGTGGCCGCTGAGTCCAAAGGAGGTGGGTTCCACATGCGTCACTACGAAGTGATGGTCATCCTCGACCCCGATCTGGAGGAGCGCGCTGTCGCCCCCCTGATCGAGAACTTCCTCTCCGTCGTCCGTGAGGGCAACGGAAAGGTCGAGAAGGTCGACACCTGGGGCCGTCGTCGTCTCGCTTACGAGATCAAGAAGAAGCCCGAGGGCATCTACTCGGTCCTCGACCTGCAGGCCGAGCCTGCGGTCGTCAAGGAGCTCGACCGCCAGATGAACCTGAACGAGTCGGTTCTCCGGACCAAGGTCCTTCGCCCCGAGACCCACTGAACTTCGGTTCAGCGGTAATCGGGACCGAGTAGCACAGCAGCCCAGCAGCAATCCCCGCCGAGAGGTTCATCCATGGCAGGCGAGACCGTCATCACGGTCGTCGGCAATCTCGTCGACGACCCCGAGCTGCGTTTCACCCCCTCGGGTGCGGCGGTCGCGAAGTTCCGTGTCGCGTCCACCCCCCGCACCTTCGACCGTCAGACCAACGAGTGGAAGGACGGCGAGAGCCTGTTCCTGACCTGCTCGGTGTGGCGGCAGGCGGCCGAGAACGTCGCCGAGTCCCTTCAGCGGGGCATGCGCGTCATCGTGCAGGGCCGGCTGAGGCAGCGGTCGTACGAGGACCGTGAGGGTGTCAAGCGCACGGTCTACGAGCTGGACGTCGAGGAAGTCGGCCCCAGCCTGAAGAACGCCACGGCCAAGGTCGCCAAGACCACCGGTCGCGGTGGCCAGGGTGGATACGGCGGCGGCGGTCAGCAGCAGGGTGGCGGCGGCTGGGGCGGAGCCCCCAGCGGTGGCGCCCCGCAGGGCGGCGGAGCTCCCTCCGACGACCCGTGGGCGTCCAGCGCGCCGGCCGGTGGCCAGCCGCAGGGCGGCGGCGGGGGCGGCTGGGGCGGAAGCTCCGGCGGCTCCGGCGGTGGCTACTCGGACGAGCCGCCCTTCTAAGGGCAGCTCCATCCCCACTTCTTGATCACACAGGAGAGACACAATGGCGAAGCCGCCTGTGCGCAAGCCTAAGAAGAAGGTCTGCGCATTCTGCAAGGACAAGACCGCGTACGTGGACTACAAGGACACGAACATGCTGCGGAAGTTCATTTCCGACCGCGGCAAGATCCGTGCCCGCCGCGTTACCGGCAACTGCACGCAGCACCAGCGTGACGTCGCCACGGCCGTGAAGAACAGCCGTGAGATGGCGCTGCTGCCCTACACGTCCACCGCGCGATAAGGAAAGGGTGACCGACTAATGAAGATCATCCTTACCCACGAGGTTTCTGGCCTCGGTGCCGCCGGCGATGTCGTCGACGTCAAGGACGGTTACGCTCGCAACTACCTGGTCCCGCGGAACTTCGCGATTCGCTGGACCAAGGGTGGCGAGAAGGACGTGGCGCAGATCCGCCGCGCCCGCAAGATCCACGAGATCGCGACCATCGAGCAGGCCAACGAGGTCAAGGCCAAGCTCGAGGGCGTGAAGGTCCGTCTGGCCACCCGCGCGGGTGACGCCGGCCGTCTCTTCGGTTCCGTCACCCCGGCCGACATCGCCACGGCGATCGAGGCGTCCGGTGGCCCGAAGGTCGACAAGCGTCGCGTGGAGCTGGGCTCCCCGATCAAGACCCTCGGTTCGTACCAGGTCTCCGTGCGTCTGCACGCCGAGGTCGTCGCGAACGTGGGCGTCGAGGTCGTCGCCGCCTGAGGCAGCGAATGAAGGGCCGCACCCTCCGGGGTGCGGCCCTTCGTCATGTCCGGGTGGCTCCATGGCGGTGTTTCACGTGAAACGAGCCGCCCCCTGGTCGTGTTTCACGTGAAACACGACCAGGGGGCGGCTGGGCGTCGGCGTCAGGACCGGTCCCCGGGACGGAGTGCCCTCCGGTCAGCGGGTGGCTCCGGTGACCAGCCACCGGCCGGAGCGGGCGCGCAGCTGGAGGGTGACCATCCGGACCAGCATCATCAGGGTCATGGCCCACCAGAGGGCGGTCAGACCCCCACCGAGGGCCGGGACGAGCAGGGCGGCCGGCGCGAAGACGGCGAGGGTCAGCAGCATCGCCCCGGCGAGGTAGCGGCCGTCGCCGGCGCCCATCAGCACCCCGTCGAGGACGAAGACGATCCCGCAGACCGGCTGGGCCAGCGCCACGACGAGCAGGCCGGGCAGCAGGGCGTCCTCGACCGCGGGGTCGCCGGTGAAGAGCGGGATGAACACCGGGCGGGCCAGGACGACCAGCAGGCCCAGGACGAGGCCCGCAACGATGCCCCACTGGACCATGCGGCGGCACACGGCCTTGGCGCCCGCGCTGTCCCCGGCACCCAGGTAGCGGCCGATGATGGCCTGCCCGGCGATCGCGATGGCGTCCAGGGCGAAGGCGAGCAGGCTCCACAGGGACAGCAGGATCTGGTGGGCGGCGATGTCGGCGTCCCCCAGCCGCGCCGCCACGGCAGTCGCGATCATCAGGATGGCGCGCAGGGACAGGGTGCGGACGAGCAGCGGCACGCCCGCCTGGGCACCGGCGCGGATGCCGGCCGCGTCGGGGCGCAGGGAGGCCCGGTGTCGGCGGGCGCCCCGGACGACCACGATGAGGTACGCGGCGGCCATGGCCCACTGGGCGGCGACGGTGCCCCATGCGGAGCCGGCGATGCCGAGGCCCGCGCCGTAGACCAGGGCCACGTTCAGGGCTCCGTTGAGGGCGAAACCGCCGATCGCCACGTAGAGGGGCGTACGGGTGTCCTGGAGGCCGCGTATGACACCGGTGGCGGCCAGCACCACGAGCATGGCGGGGATACCGAGCGCGGATATGCGCAGATACGTTTCTGCGTACGGGGCGACGGTGTCCGAGGCACCGAAGAGCGAGACGAGCCAGGGCGCGCCGGGCAGGACCGCGGCGACGACGGCCCCGCCGAGCAGCAGGGCGAGCCAGATGCCGTCCATGCCCTGTCGGATGGCGGCCTGGAGGTCGCCCGCGCCGACCCTGCGGGCCACGGCCGCGGTGGTGGCGTAGGCGAGGAAGACGAAGACGCTCACCGCGGTGGTGAGCAGTGCGGCCGCGATGCCGAGGCCGGCCAGCTGGGGGGTGCCGAGGTGTCCCACGATGGCGCTGTCGGCCATCACGAAGAGGGGTTCGGCGACGAGCGCTCCGAAGGCCGGGACGGCGAGGGCGAGGATCTCGCGGTCGTGCCGTCTCGGGGCAGCCTTCTCGGCGGCGGGGGCCTGTGTCATGCGCTCAATCTAATCTTCCACAGGTAATAGATGCAAGGGTCTTTGGATCCTTACCAACGCGCTGACTTGGGCGTTCTTCCCGCCCCGTTGGAGGCGATCTTGAGACAGTGGCCAAGAATTTTCTTCCCCACAGCCCGCAGGAGGAGAAACTGCAGGTCAGGTGGGGTGGTGGGGTGGGTCAGGTGATTTTGTCCACAGCGCCGTCCCCCGGTCCGTGCACAGCTTCGGGTGAGTTACCCACAGCATTGGCTCCGTCGTCCACATCTCATCCACACAGCCTGTGGATAACAAGATTGGCTGACGTCGCCCGCGGCCCTACCGTTGTGCGTTGCCCGACGCGCCGAACGCCGATCCGGGTGTCCCAAATGTCAGAGCCGTGTCGTAGAAAGAGTGACACGGCGAGGTCCGCGTTGCGGACGGGAGGAGGTGGCCCGGTGAGCATGCCCGAGCCCATGGACGACCCCTGGGCCGACAGCGGTCCCAGTGACCGTCTGCCCGCCCGTACGCGCCGTAACGCCGAGGGCCGCGGCCGCGGGGACGAACAGCAGGACCGGGGCCGCGAGGGCGGCTCCTGGGACGGCGGCGGAAGCGGCTTCGAGCGCGTCCCTCCGCAGGACCTCGACGCCGAGCAGTCGGTGCTCGGCGGCATGCTGCTCTCCAAGGACGCGATCGCCGACGTGGTCGAGGTCCTCAAGGGCCACGACTTCTACCGTCCTTCGCACGAGACGATCTACCAGGCCATCCTCGACCTGTACGCCAAGGGCGAGCCGGCCGACCCCATCACGGTCGGCGCGGAGCTCACCCGGCGCGGAGAGATCAGCAAGGTCGGCGGAGCCTCCTACCTGCACACCCTGGTGCAGTCCGTGCCGACCGCGGCGAACGCCGAGTACTACGCGGAGATCGTCCACGAACGGGCCGTCCTGCGCCGCCTGGTCGCGGCCGGTACGAAGATCACGCAGATGGGCTACGCGGCGGACGGCGACGTCGACGAGATCGTCAACAGCGCCCAGGCCGAGATCTACGCCGTCACCGAGCAGCGGACCTCCGAGGACTACCTCCCGCTCGGCGACATCATGGAGGGCGCGCTCGACGAGATCGAGGCGATCGGCTCGCGCTCCGGCCAGATGTCCGGGGTGCCCACGGGCTTCACCGACCTCGACTCCCTGACCAACGGCCTGCACCCGGGCCAGATGATCGTCATCGCCGCACGTCCCGCCATGGGCAAGTCGACGCTCGCGCTGGACTTCGCGCGGGCCTGCTCCATCAAGAGCAACCTGCCGAGCGTCATCTTCTCCCTCGAAATGGGCCGCAACGAGATCGCGATGCGCCTGCTCTCGGCCGAGGCCCGCGTGGCGCTGCACCACATGCGCTCGGGCACCATGACCGACGACGACTGGACGCGGCTCGCCCGGCGGATGCCCGACGTCTCGGCCGCCCCGCTGTACATCGACGACTCGCCCAACCTGTCGATGATGGAGATCCGCGCCAAGTGCCGTCGGCTCAAGCAGCGCAACGACCTCTCCCTCGTCGTCATCGACTACCTCCAGCTGATGCAGTCGGGCGGCTCGCGCCGACCCGAGAGCCGCCAGCAGGAGGTCTCGGACATGTCCCGAAACCTCAAGTTGCTGGCCAAGGAGCTGGAGGTGCCGGTGATCGCGCTGTCCCAGCTGAACCGTGGTCCCGAACAGCGCACCGACAAGAAGCCGATGGTCTCCGACCTGCGTGAATCGGGTTCCATCGAGCAGGACGCCGACATGGTGATCCTGCTGCACCGCGAGGACGCGTACGAGAAGGAATCCCCGCGCGCGGGCGAGGCGGACCTGATCGTGGCCAAACACCGTAACGGCCCGACGGCCACCATCACGGTGGCCTTCCAAGGTCATTATTCGCGGTTCGTGGACATGGCCAACACGTAGCATCCGGCCATGGACGCCCTTGCTGAAGATCTGGAACTGCTCCCCTCCACCCGGCGCGCGCTGAGGTACCGGCTCGCCGTCGCGCAGAGCGAGGGCCGCTCACCGTCCCTGGTGGCGGCCGTCTCGCGCGGTGGGGAGGTGGTCTGGGAGGGCTCCCGGACCTCGGTCGAGGGCCACGGCCCGGACGGGGACGTGCAGTACCGGATCGGGTCGATCACCAAGACCTTCACGGCCGTTCTGGTGATGCGGCTGCGTGACGAGGGCCTGCTGGACCTTTCGGACCCGCTGGGCCGGCACCTGCCCGGGACCGGCGCCGACGAGGTGACCGTGGCCCAACTGCTCGCCCACACCGGCGGACTGGCGGCCGAGACGCCGGGCCAGTGGTGGGAGCGTTCTTCCGCCGCACTGCGGCCGGGGCTGGCCGAGGTGCTCGGCGAGGAGCCCTTCAAGCACGCCCCCGGACGCGCCTTCCACTACTCGAACCCCGGCTACACGCTGCTGGGTTCCCTCGTCGAGGCGCTCCGCGGGAAGCCGTGGGAGCAGGTGCTGCGCGCCGAGGTGCTGGAGCCGTTGGGGCTGGACCGGACGAGCGGCGAACCGCGCGCCCCGCACGCGGGCGGCTGGGCGGTGCATCCGTGGGCGGACCTGATGATGCCCGAGCCCGCGGAGGACCTCGGGGTGATGGCCGCGGCCGGGCAGCTGTGGTCCACGACCGGGGACCTCACGCGGTTCGCCGCCTTCCTGCTGCGGGGTGACGAGCGGGTGCTGAGCGCGGAGAGCGTACGGGAGATGCGCGCCGCGGCCGCTCCCGCCGCCCCCGGCAGCACCGATGCCGGCTACGGGCTGGGCCTGCAGCTCAACGTCTGCGACGGGCGCCGGCTCGTCGGCCACGGCGGTTCCCTGCCGGGATTCGTGGCGGGGCTGTGGCTGAGCGAGGAGGAGGACCTGACGGCGGTCGTCCTGGCCAACTGCACCTCGGGGGTGCCCGCTTCGACGGTGGCCACGGACCTGATCGCAATCGTGGCGGAGGCGGAGCCGCGCTTCCCCGAGCCGTGGCGGCCGTTCCGGGAGGACGACCGGGTGCCGCTGGAGCTGACCGGAATCTGGTACTGGGGCACCGCGGCGCACATGCTGCGGCTGTGCGCGGACGGCTCGCTGGAGCTGGGCCCGGCCGGCGTGACCGGCCGCTCGGCCCGGTTCCGCGGCGAACCGGACGGCAGTTGGACGGGCCTGACGGGCTATTACGCGGGGGAGACCCTGCGTGCCGTCCGGCGGGACGACGGTACGCCGGGCCACCTCGACCTCGGGTCGTTCGTGTTCACGCGAGAGCCCTACGATCCCGAGGCCCCGGTGCCCGGCGGGGTGGACCCGCAGGGCTGGCGCGGCATCGGCTGACGGGGTCAGGCGGTGAGTTCGCGCTCCAGCGGGGTGCGGAACCGCGGGGTGACGCGGGCGTCGCCCACCCACGCGGCGAGCCGGGCGGCCTCGGCCGTGATCGCCTCCGCGGCCTCCCGCCCGGGGTCGGCCAGCAGCCGCCAGACGATCTCCCCGTCCGCCCGCTGGGCCCAGCCGCCGACGATCTCCCCGTTCCACCACACGGTCGGGCCGATGTTGCCCGCGTAGTCGAACAGAGCGGGACGGTGGGCGGGGTCGAGGTGGAAGCTCCGGTCGGCCCAGCCCATGCCGCTGGGGTCGAGACCGGGCAGGAATGCGACCCAGGCCTCCGGCGCGGGCTCGGCCGCGGTGTCTCCGGGGAGGACGAGCGCCGTGCCCCCGTCGTCCAGGCGGACCTGCTCGGGGGCCATGGTGGCCAGGGCCTTGCGGACGTCGGTGAGGGTCCAGCCGGTCCACCACTTGAGGTCGGCCTCGGTGGCCGGCCCGTAGGCGTGCAGCCAGCGGCGGGCGAGTTCGGCACGGGCCTCGGCGGCGGGCAGGGCGGGCCAGGGCCGGGAGTGCACCCAGCGGAACTGGCTGGAGGTCCAGGATCCGCGGGGCCGGTCCCGGCGGATCCGGCCGTCGGCGGCCAGCACGCGGATCACCCGGGTGGCGACCCCGGTCTCGGTCTCGTACTTCTTGCCCCGGTTGATGGTGATCTTCTGCCGGAGGGCGGGGACGGCGGCGGAGAGCTGGCTGCCGGTCGAGGGCCCCAGGGTGTCCAGGGCGTCGAGGGCGGCGGTCTCGGTCCTGGCCAGCCAGTCGGCGTCGAGGCCCTGGCCGTCCTCGGCGAGGTGCTTGAGGAGGTTCCGGCGTTCCTTCGCAGCGATGCTCCGGGCGCAGGACGCGTCCACGTAGGGGGCGAGTTCGGTGGAGACGGCGAAGAGGGTGTTCCTCATGCTGAGCAGCCGGACGAGACTGACGTCCTCGTACAGGGCCGCCTCGATCGCGGAGGGTCCGCCTTCGGTGAGGCGGGCGCGGGCGGAGAGGTGGACGGTGGCGGCGTCGGTGGCGTGCAGGGCGACGACGGCGTCCGCCGCCTGGCCCGGGGTGGCGGCACGGGCCGAAGGAGCCAGTCGATGCCGCCGGCCCAGCCGGTGGCGACGTTCCGCGGTGCTGACGAGGGGGAGGCCGGTGCTCATCCTCCCGATCGTAGGCCGGGCCGCCGACAACGGCCCGGCCTTTGCCGGAGCCGGTCAGAGCTGGAGTTTGAACCCCAGGTGGGAGGCCGTGAAGCCGAGCCGCTCGTAGAACCGGTGCGCATCGGTGCGCGTCACGTCCGAGGTGAGCTGGACGAGTTGGCAGTCCTCCTGCCGTGACCGCTCGACGGCCCATTCGACGAACCGGGTGCCGAGGCCGCTGCCGCGCTCGTCCGTGTGGACCCGCACCCCTTCGATGACGGAGCGCGTGGCGCCCTTGCGGGACAGGCCGGGGACGATCGTCAGCTGGAGGGTGCCCACGACGCGCTCGCCGCGGACGGCGACGACGATGTGCTGGTTGGGGTCGTCGGCCAGCCGCTTGAGGGCCGCGACGTAGGGGGTCAGATCTTCCGGGGATTCCCGGGTGGCGCCCAGCGGGTCGTCGGCGAGCATGGCGACGATGGCGGGCAGGTCCTCCTCGGTGGCGGATCGGATCGTCAGTTCGGGGTCTTCGGTCATGGTGGAAGCCTTTCTCTGTCAGCCCGCGGCGACGGTGAGGGGGGCCCAGCGGCGGGTCCAGTCACCGGGGAGGCCGGAGATGTTCCGGGTCATGACGGCGTTGAAGGCCAGGGACTCCAGACCGCGCTCCTTGAGCCAGGCGAGGAGTTCCTCGTGGCGTACGTCGACGTCCGTGCGCAGGGGCCGTTCGGTGGTGGCCGCCAGCGCGGTGACCAGGGCCCGGGCGGTGGCGGTGTCGCGGGCGATCAGCGGGCCGATGACATGGGTGTCCATGTTGGGCCAGAGGGCGGCGTAGCCGATGAGGCCGCCGGAGCCGTCCTCGGCGACGAGCACCTTGTCGGCGAAGGCGGGCAGCCGCGCGATCATGTGGGTCCGGTCGGTGCCGAACACCTCGGTGTCCAGGCGGACGATCGGTGCGAGGTCCTCGGCCGTCGCGGGCCTGACGGGGACGGCGGCGTGATCGCCGGCTTCGGGCCGGAAGGGTCCCCGGACCATCTCCGCCCGTCCGGTGGTGTCGAAGCCGAGCTCCTCGTAGAGCGGGCGACCGTTGGGGGTGGCGTGCAGGGTGAGCGGGACACCGGCGAGGTCGTCGTCGCACACGTGGGCCATCAGCCGGCGCCCGAGGCCCTTGCGGGCGTACCGGTCGGCGACGAGCACCATTCCGATCGCGGCGAGGTCCGGCTTGGCCGGGGTGTCTCCGTAGCGGGTGACGACACAGGCGGCGGCGAGTCCGCGGCCGTCGGGGGCGTCGATGCCGTAGCCGTTGCCGGCGGCGAGGAGCAGCCCCCATTTGTGGTCTTCGCGGGGCCAGCCGCGGTCCTCGGACAGGTCGGCGCAATGACGGAGGTCGTTCGGGGTGAGCGCACGGATGGGCAGGTCGGTGAGGAGTCGTGGTGTCACCGGCCCAGAGTGGATCATCGACTCGGGGGGAGTCCAGGGGATTCAGGAGACGGGTGGGCCGATGTTTCACGTGAAACAGGGCCGATGTTTCACGTGGAACCGGGGTCTGTTTCACGTGAAACATTCGCCCGCGTCGTCGGCAGGATCTGCTTTTCGCAGCGGGTGACCCCCGGCGGTGGCCGGTGCGGGAACCGAACGGCTAGCCTCGACGACCATGACGGTGCTTCACCTTTTCGATCTCGACGGAACACTGATGTACGGATCGGCCGCACCGGTCGAGATCTCCCGCCAGCTCGGGAGGTCGGCCGAGATCGCCGAGCTGGAGCGGGCCTTCGGGGCGCGCGAGATCGGTCCACAGGAGTTCTCGGTGGCCGCCCATGCCCTGTGGGCGGATCTGACACCCGCCCACGTCCGCGCGGCCTTCGACGGATCCCCGTGGCTCTCGGGGATCCGGGAGCTCTGGCAGGAGATCACGGAACGCGGTGACCTCTGCGCGGTGATCTCCCTGTCACCCTCGTTCTTCGTCGAACTGCTGCTGGAGTGGGGCGCGCACGCCGCCCATGGATCGGTCTTCCCGGAAGTGCCCTTCACCCGGCCCGTCGACGTGACGGGGATCCTGACCCCCGAAGCCAAGGTGGACGTCGCCGACCGGCTCTGCGAGCGGTTCGGGGTGACCCGGGCCGATTGCGTCGCCTACGGGGACTCCATGACCGACGCGGTCCTCTTCGAAGCGGTCCCGCGGTCGGTGGCGGTGAACGCAAGGCCCCACCTGGCCCGCCGGGCGACCCACGTCTACGAGGGCAGGGACCTGCGCGAGGCGTACCGGCTCCTCGGGACGACGCGCCCCGGAGGCGATGCATCTTAAGGGGAAAGGTGGCCCGGAGCGGGGTTTTCCCCATTCCTCCGCCGCGCTCTCGGCCGACTGGCACGCTGTGAAACCCGGAACCACGGATTCGAGGCCGTGGCGCGTGCAGACCCGACCGAGATGCTCGAAGCGAGGCACCGCATGGACGCTGCGCCCACCAGATCGGCAAGACCAACGGGCCGGATACCTTCGGGCGGCGGGGCGATCGAGCCCTCCCCGGACGCCGTGCTCATCCGCCGGACCCTCACCGAGATCGCACCCGTCGCAGACAGGGTGACCTCGTACTTCTACGCCCTGGTGTTCACGGGGCACCCGGAAGTCCGGGGCATGTTCCCCGCGGCCATGGACGTACAGCGCGACCGGCTGCTGAAGGCACTGCTGACCGCCGCCGAACACATCGACGACCCGGCGGTGCTGGCTCCCTACCTGCGTCGGCTCGGCACCGGGCACCGCAAGTACGGCACGATGGCCGCCCACTACCCGGCGGTGGGAGAGGCACTGATCGGGGCACTGGCCCGGTACGCGGAACGCACATGGGGGCCGGAGACCCAGGCGGCGTGGGTGCGCGCCTACACCGCCATCTCACAGACCATGATCGATGCTGCGGCCGAGGACGAGACCAAGGCGCCCGCCTGGTGGCACGCGGAGGTGGTTTCGCACGAGCTGCGCACCTCCGACATCGCGGTGCTGACCGTCCGCCCCGACCAGCCGTACCCCTTCCTCGCGGGCCAGTACACGAGCCTGGAGACCCCGTGGTGGCCGCGGGTGTGGCGGCACTACTCCTTCGCCTCCGCCCCGCGAGCCGACGGGCTGCTGTCCTTCCACGTCAAAGCCGTACCGGCGGGCTGGGTCTCCAACGCCCTGGTCCGCCACGCCCAGCCGGGCGACGTCCTGCGGCTGGGGCCGCCGGCCGGGTCGATGGTGGTGGACCACAGCACCGACAACGGGATGCTGTGCCTGGGCGGGGGAACCGGCATCGCCCCGATCAAGGCCCTCATCGAGGACGTGGCCGGGCACGGTGAGCGGCGCCCGATGGAGGTCTTCTTCGGGGCGCGCAGCGACCACGACCTCTACGACAAGGACACCCTGCTGGGCCTCCAGCGCTCCCACCCGTGGCTGTCGGTGCGCCCGGTGATCGGCCCGGGGCTGGCGGGCCAGCTCCCGCAGGCCATCCGCGAACACGGGCCGTGGAGCTCGTACGACGCCTTCATCTCGGGACCGCCCGCGATGATCCGCAGTGGTGTGGACGCCCTCAAGCGGATCGGTATCCCCGGTGAGCGGATCCGCCACGACGCGGTCGAGGAGCTGGCGGACGTGGCCGGCTGAAACCGGCGCGGCCCCTGCCCGCCCGCTCCCCTTCCCGCTTCCCCGGTGGGCTCAGCCCAGGTCGGGGGCGTGCATGGCACGGACCCCTTCGATATTGCCGTCGAGGTAGTGGCGCAGCGAGAGCGGCACCAGGTGCACCGCGGCGATGCCGACCCGGCTGAACGGCACGCGGACGATCTCGTACTCGCCCTCGGGCTCGTCGATCTCGGGGCCGTGCCGTTGGCCGGGGTCCATCGATTCCAGATGGCAGACGAAGAAGTGCTGCACCTTCACGCCGGTCACCCCGCCGGAGGCGATGTGCTCGACGGTGTCGACGAAACAGGGCACCACATCAGTGATCTTGGCTCCGAGTTCTTCGTGGAGCTCTCGGTGGAGGGCGTCGACGACGGTGGCGTCCGAGGACTCCACTCCCCCGCCCGGCGTGAGCCAGTACGGGTCGACGCCGGGCTTGGTGCGCTTGATGAGGATCAGGTCGTCACCGTCGAGCAGGATCGCGCGGGCGGTGCGTTTGACCACGGGACGTTCGGTCATGGGAGAAGAGTGGCCCGGTACCGGGCTCCTGAAACGCGCCACGGTCCGAATCCCGGCGGCTCACCATTGCGCGGCCGCGCGCAGCAGGCGGTCGTGGGCGCGCGCGAGATGGGCGAGCGCCAGGCTGCCGGCCCGTACGACGAGGAACCAGGTCCGCAGGGGCGGCACAGCCGGTTCCAGCAGCGCCACGATCTCACCGCGGTCGAGGGCGTCCTGGCACAGGTAGCGGGGCAGGACGGCGAGACCGGCGCCGGCCCGGACGCATTCCAGTACGGCTCGCAGATCGGGTACGACGACGGTGGCGGCGCACTCGGGGACGGAGTCGAAGACGGCGGCCCAGTAGCGGGTGACCAGCGGCAGGCTCTCGTGGACCTCGACGACCGGGATCCCGTCGAGGGCGACGGGTCCCGTGTCGTGCAGTTCGGCCCGCTCGACGAGGGCGGCCCAGTAGGGCGCCGCGACCAGGACCTGTTCCTCGTCGCACAGGGCGTTCGCGGTGAACAGCGTGCCGCGCGGGCGGGTGGGGGTGACGACCAGGTCGTGCTGCCCGGCGGCCAGCCCGTCGAGGGTCTCCCGCGCGTCGGGGGCGAGGGCGGTGCGCAGGCTCTGCCCCTGCCCCACCAGGGGAGCGAGGGCCGGGAGCACCCGCAGGCACAGGAACTCGGGTGGACCGGCCACGTGGAGGGTGCGCGAGGTGCCGGTGGCCTCCCGTTCGATCTCGGTGATCCGCAGCAGGGCGTCGAGGTGCGGGGCCGCCTTGTGGGCCAGTTCGTCACCGACGGCGGTGGGCGTGACGCCGCGGGCCCGGCGGTGGAAGAGCGGTCGGCCCAGCTGGCGTTCGAGGGTGCGGATCTGTGAGGTGACGGCGGGCTGGGACAGCCCGAGGAGCGTGGCGGCCCGGGTGAACGAGCCGGCACGGTGCACGGCGACGAAGGTGCGCAGCAGGGCCAGGTCCATGTCGGCCCCTCTCGGTGGGGGCCTTCAACTATAAATATGCCGATAGGCCCCTGTCGCTACCGTGATTGGACTCTGACGCTGAGTCAACTAGCCTTGGTGGCGTGGTTCTTCTGCTAGGGAACCCGGGCGGTCCGAGCCACCAGGGGGGAGGCTCGGACCGCTTTTCCCCGGCCCGGTCAGGCCCCGGAACCCGCGGAATCAAGGGCCCGGACCACATCGGCGACCAGGTCACCGCGATCCTCGGCGCCCGCTGAGAAGCGGATGAAGCCCTCGGGTACGGCGTCCCCGCCCCAGCGTCCGCGCCGCTCCGCGGTGGACCGCACTCCGCCGAAACTCGTGGCGTCCTCCACCAGGCGCAGGGCGCTCATGAAGCGTTCCGCGTACGCACGGTCGGGCAGGGTGAAGGAGACGACCGAGCCGAAGCCGCTCATCTGCCGGACGGCCGTCTTGTGCGAGGGGTCCGCCGGGAGCCCCGGGTAGCGCAGCCCGGTCACCTCGGAACGGTCGGCCAGCGCCTCGGCGACCGCCAGGGCGTTGCCCCATTGGCGCTCGGCCCGCAACTGGATGGTGGCCAGGGAGCGGTGGGCCAGCCAGGCCTCCATGGGGCCCGGGATCGCGCCGACGACCTTGCGCCAGCGTCGGATGCCCGCGGCCAGTGCGGGGTCACGGCAGACGACGTAGCCCAGGAGCAGGTCGCCGTGGCCGGTGAGGCCCTTGGTGCCGCTGGCGACGGAGAAGTCCGCGCCGAGTTCCAGGGGACGCTGGCCGAGGGGGGTCGCCAGGGTGTTGTCGACGGCGACCAGGGTGCCGCCGGCGTGGGCGGCCGCCACGAGCCGGCGGACGTCGCACACGTCGAGCCCGGGGTTGGAGGGGGTCTCGATCCACAGCAGCCGGGCGCCGTCGAGGGCGGCGAGCTGCGCGTCCCCGGCGGTCGGGGCGGTGCGCACGTGGATCCCGTACTCCTGGAGCTGCTCCCGGACCAGGGGGAGGGCCTGGTAGCCGTCGTCGGGCAGGACGACGGTGTCGCCGGTGCGGGCCTGGGAGAGCAGGACGGCGGAGACGGCGGCCATGCCGGAGGCGAAGACGACGGTGTCCACGCCGTCATGACCGGGGGCCTCCAGTTCGCCGATGGCCCGTTCCAGCAGGGTCCACGTGGGGTTGGTGTCGCGGCCGTAGGTGTACGGGCCGCTCACCTCGCCGGGGAGGTGGAAGTGCGCGGCGAAGACGGGCCCGGGGAGGGTGGGTTCGTTCTTGACGGGCTCGGGCAGCCCGGCGCGCACGGCGCGGGTGGCGTCCGCGTACCGCCCGGCGTCGGCGTCGGCGTCGATGTCGCGGGGGCGGTCCGCGCCGGTGGGGTGGGTGTTCACGGGGTGGTCTCCTTCACGGCCGCGCGTACGGCGGCCAGCAGGCCCGGACTCGCGGCCTCGACCAGTTCCAGGCACTCCTCGAAGCCGTCGAGGGAGCCGTAGTAGGGGTCCGGTACGTCGAGCGCGTCCGCCGCGCCGTCCCGTGCGGACGGGGCCGCGGGATCGTACGAGCGCAGCAGCCGGACCTTGGCGGCGGCCTCCGGGGTGGGCGCGAGGGCGCGGAGGTCGCGCAGGTGGCCGGTGTCGAGGACGATGACCAGGTCGACGCGGTCGAACCAGGAGGCCCGGAACTGCCGTGCCCGGTGGTCCTGTTCGTACCCGGCGGCTTCGAGTACCGCAACGGTGCGCGGATCGGCGCCGTCGCCCTCGTGCCAGCCTCCGGTGCCGGCGCTGTCCACCTCGACGAGGGCGTCGAGTCCGGCGTCGGCGATGTGGGAGCGGAAGACCGACTCGGCCATGGGGGACCGGCATATGTTGCCGGTGCAGACGAAGCAGACGCGGTACATGGGCGGCCCGGTCAGTTGTTGTCGGGCAGGGCCAGGTTCACGGCCCAGGAGACGACGGAGATGATCAGCCCGCCGACGACGGCGGTCCAGAAGCCGTCGACGTGGAAGCTGAGGTCGAGCAGGTCTGCCAGCCAGGAGGTCAGCAGCAGCATCAGCGCGTTCACGACGAGGGTGAACAGGCCCAGCGTGAGGACGAACAGCGGGAACGAGAGCAGCTTCACGACGGGCTTGACGATCAGGTTGACCAGGCCGAAGACCAGGGCGACCAGGATCAGCGAGAGCGTGCGGCGCGCCAGGGAACTGCCGTCGTCGAGGGTGATCCCGGCGAGCAGCCAGACGGCCACCGCCAGGGCCGCCGCATTGGCCAGCGTCTTGACTACGAAATTCGTCATGTGTCTGATCGTGGCAGAGAAGAACCGGGTGGGACATCGTCAGATCAGCGGATCCCACGGCACCACCGAGCAAGGGCAAGGGGCACAGCAACGATGAAGGCCTTCAGGCTGGACGAGCTCGAAGCGGAGCGGGCCGCCAACGACGGCGCGTACCTCCAGTTCCTGCGGGAGCGCAACATGTCGGTCGGGCTGTACGCCCTCGACGCCGGCCAGAGCGATCCGCAGCAGCCGCACCGGCAGGACGAGGTCTACTTCGTGGTCAGCGGGAGGGCCTCGATCACGGTCGGGGAGGAGACCACGACGGTCGCGAACGGCAGCGTCGTCTACGTACCGGCCGGGGTTCCGCACAAGTTCCACCACATCACCGAGCCGTTGAAGGTGATGGTGGTCTTCTCCCCGCCGGAGGGCTGACGGGGCCGGCCCGGCGGGCTCAGGGGCCCGGACCGGCGGGCTGACCGGACCGGCGGCTGAGGGTCGCGGGCCCGGTCCCCCTAGGGGGCGGATCAGGGGGTTCCGAGGGCTCGCGGGCCCCCACGCCGCACCGTGCGCTCCTAGCATCGGAGCAGGAAGTCACGGACGAGGAAGAGGTAGGGACATGGACGGCATCCGAGCGGCATTCGCGGGCATGCCCTGGTGGGTCAAGTGGGTCGCGGTACCGCTGCTGGCGATCTTCGTCTTCGGCGGGGTGATCACCACCATCATCGGCACGCTGATCTCCTTCGTCTTCAAGGCGCTGCTCTTCGCGGCCCTCGTCGGTGGCCTGATCTTCGTGGTCAAGAAGTTCACGGGCAGCGGTTCGAAGTCCTCCGCGGGCGACTGGTAGGACGCACCACCCGGGAGCGGTACCACGATTGACCCAGGCGGGGGAACGGTACCGGGCAAACCGCCCACTCGCCGGTAACCGGTGGTTAGAGTGACAATCCGTGCTGTTTCCTGGGCACGGGCAGCCCGTACCCCTGCTCCGAAGAGGCGGTCACGTCGAGCGGCCGCCGGCGACAACCCCAGGAGCCACGGTGCACGCGGGGGCGACCCCCGCAGGGCGGGCTCCCCCGAGGTCCGCCGCCACGCCTGGGGGGTGAGCTTTGGCTTCGGTTCACAACGTCGGTGTGCCGACCCTGATCGGTTCGGTGCAGCGGGCGCTGAGGCTGCTGGAAGCGGCGGGATCCCATCGCGAGGGAGCCCCGGCGAAGCAACTGGCGCGGGAAGCCGGGCTGCCGCTCCCCACGGCGTACCACCTGTTGCGCACCCTCACCCACGAGGGCTATCTGCGGCGGGAGGGCGGTGTGTTCGTCCTCGGCGCCGCGGCCGGCAGGCTGGCGGGCGGTGGACTTCAGCAGAAACGTCGCAGCATGATCCTCGACTCGCTCTCGCACTTCCGCGACGTGGTCGGGGCCCCCGTCTACTTCGCGGTCTACCGCGAGGGTGAGATCGAAGTCGTGGGCGTATCGGACACCCCCGCCCGCCCGGCCTGCGAAGAGTGGGCGGACTTCCGTGAGACCGGCCACGCGCACGCCATCGGGCAGTGCCTGCTCGGCCAACTCGACGAGAAGACGCGCAGGGAGTACTACGACCGTCATCCGGTCGAGAGCATCACGCCCTACACGGTGCGGGACATGAGCGCTCTGGAGGAACGGATCGGCTCCCTGGAGCGGATGCAGCCCGTGACCGAGCGGCAGGAGTACTCCCTGGACACGGTGTGCGCGGCCATTCCGATCACCGCCGGCGACACCGCCGCGACCATGGCGATTTCTCTCCCCCTGCACCAGCAGGACCGGTTGCTCTATGCGGTCGATCGACTACGGAGTGAAGTAGGCGCGCTGTTGAGCACCCTCTCGTTCTCTATCAGTATCTGAAAACTCACTCCTTGTGATCTGCAATCGCTTACACCACTCTTGTCAAGAGGGCCCTGGGGGACATTCCTGGCCACTTCCACTACAGCGGGGTAGGCAATGCGAGAGTCGGTACAGGCAGAGGTCATGATGAGCTTCCTCGTTTCCGAGGAGCTCGCGTTCCGGATCCCGGTGGAACTCGGATACGAGGCTCGCGACCCCTACGCGGTGCGCCTGACCTTCCACCTTCCCGGAGACGCCCCCGTGACCTGGGCGTTCGGCCGGGAACTGCTTCTCGACGGCATCAACAAGCCGTGCGGTGACGGCGATGTGCACATCGCCCCCACCCACCCGGAGGAGCTGTCCGACGTCCACATCCGCCTCCAGGTGGGCTGTGACCGGGCCCTGTTCCGCGCGAGTGCGGCGCCGCTCGTCGCTTTCCTCGACCGCACGGACCGGCTGGTTCCGCTCGGTCAGGAGCGCAACCTCGGTGACTTCGAGGAGAGCCTCGACGAGGAGCTCGGCAAGATCCTCGCCGAGGCGCGCCAGAACGAGCAGAACGCGGGCTGACCCGGCGTTCCCTCAGCGCTTGCGCCGACGCCCCCGGCCGCCGCGGGTGGGCTGCGGGACCACCGCGGCGGCCGGCGAGCCCGTCCGGTCGGCGGAAACCACCAGGGCGGCGAGCGCGGTGGTGACGGGGACGGAGGCCACGAGCCCGATGGAGCCCACGAGGGTGCGGATGATCTCCTCCGCGACCAGCTCGCTGTTGGCCACCGACCCCATGCTGCTGTTCGCGATCGAGAACAGCAGTAGCAGGGGCAGTGCGGCGCCCGCGTAGGCCAGCACCAGGGTGTTGACGACCGAGGCGATGTGGTCGCGGCCGATCCGGATGGCCGCCCGGTACAGGCCGCGCGGGCCCATTCCCGGGTCGGCCTGGTGGAGTTCCCAGACCGCCGAGGTCTGCGTCACGGTCACGTCGTCGAGGACGCCGAGCGAGCCGATGATCACACCCGCGAGCAGCAAACCACTCATGTCGATGTGCGGGTAGAGGCCGTGGATCAGCCCGGTGTTGTCGTCCGTGTTGCCGCTCAGGAAGGCCCAGTCGATGAAGAGCGAGCCCAGCAGCCCGATCAGCAGCAGCGAGGCGAGGGTGCCGAGGACGGCGACCGAGGTCCTGGCCGTCAGGCCGTGGCACATGTAGAGGGCGATCAGCATGATCGCGCTGGCTCCGATGACGGCGACGAGCAGGGGGTTCGAGCCCTGGAGGATCGCCGGCAGGATGAACAGCGTCAGGATCGCGAAGCTCACCACCAGGGCGACGAGCGCGAACACCCCGCGCATCCGCCCGACCACCACGACCGCGAGCGCGAAGATCCCGGCCAGCAGGGCCAGGGGCAGCTTGCGGTTCACGTCGACGACGGAGTACTGGAGGTCCCGCGGCGCGTCCGGGGCGTACGCGACCACCACCTCCTGGCCCTTCGCCAACTGCCGCGGGGCGCCCGGCTGGACGATCTCGAAGAACGCCCGGCCCTTGTCCGGTCCGTCGGCGACCTCGACCGTCGCCTTCTTGCACTCCCCGGTCTGCGCGGCCTGCGCCTCGCGGCCCTCCGGGGTGGAGGTGTCGCCGGTGGGCGGCACCTGGGAGGCGTTCACTGATTTGCAGTCGACCTTTGCCAAGGCGACGACCGTGCCCTGTTGGGTCTGGCGGTCGAAGCCCACTCCGGTGCGCTGGTGGGCGGGGGCCCCGCCCGGCCAGAGCACGGCCATGCCGACGAAGACGGTTGCGGCGAAGGGGATCAGCACGGCGGCGATCACCTTGCGCAGGTGCTTGGAAACCGGAGCCGCCGGCCCGTGGCCATGGCTGTGACCGTGGCCGTGGCCGCCGTGGGAGGCGCCGGTCGCATGTCCGTGGGAGGCATGTTCGTGACCGGTGTGGCCGTGGGGGTCCGTGGGCGTGGTGGGGGGCTGCGGCGAGGACGTCACCGGCAGATCATCGCAAGAGATGAGGGGGCCCACTGTTCAGCACGCCACAGATGACGCTAGCGTGGGGGCTACTTTGCACAACGCGGGAGCTCGGAGCACCGGGCTGAGAGGGCGCTGATCACCGTACGCGCATGAGAATGCGTACGGGAAGAGGCTGCGTCGACCGCCGAACCTGTTACCGGGTAATGCCGGCGTAGGGAGATCAGGTCTCATGACCATTCAGGACGCACGCACGCCTGCCGTCAGCCAGGACGCCGACGGCCAGACCGAGCGCCAGCCCGGCTGGCACAAGGGATACCTGGCGGGCTCCCGCCCGGACATCCGGGTGCCGGTCCGCCAGGTCCACCTCACCAACGGCAAGGACGTCACGCTCTACGACACGTCCGGGCCGTACACCGACCCGCAGATCGAGACCGACGTGCGCCGGGGCCTCCCGCCCCTGCGTGAGAACTGGATCATCGGCCGCGGCGACACCGAGGAGTACGCGGGACGTCCCGTGCGCCCCGAGGACGACGGCATCAAGCACACCTCGCCGCGCGGCGGACTCAAGAACCTCGACGCCGTCTTCCCGGGCCGTCCCCGCCAGCCCCGCCGCGGCCGTGGCGGCGCCGCCGTCACCCAGCTCGCGTACGCCCGCCGGGGCGAGATCACCCCGGAGATGGAGTACGTCGCGATCCGCGAGAACGTCTCCCCCGAGGTCGTCCGCGAAGAGATCGCCGCAGGTCGTGCGGTGCTTCCGGCCAACGTGAACCACCCGGAGATCGAGCCGATGATCATCGGCAAGCGGTTCCTGGTGAAGGTCAACGCCAACATCGGCAACTCCGCGGTCACCTCCTCCATCGAGGAGGAGGTCGACAAGATGACCTGGGCGACCAAGTGGGGCGCCGACACGGTCATGGACCTCTCGACCGGCCGCAACATCCACACCACGCGCGAGTGGGTCCTGCGCAACTCCCCCGTCCCGATCGGGACCGTGCCGCTCTACCAGGCGCTGGAGAAGGTCGACGGCCGTGCCGAGGACCTGACCTGGGAGATCTACAAGGACACGGTCATCGAGCAGGCCGAGCAGGGCGTCGACTACATGACGGTCCACGCCGGCGTGCTGCTGCCCTACGTGCCGCTGACCGCCCGTCGCAAGACCGGCATCGTCTCGCGCGGTGGCTCGATCATGGCCGCGTGGTGCCTGGCGCACCACAAGGAGAACTTCCTCTACACGAACTTCGAGGAGCTCTGCGAGATCCTCGCGGCGTACGACGTCACGTACTCGCTGGGCGACGGTCTGCGCCCCGGCTCGATCGCGGACGCCAACGACGCGGCGCAGTTCGCAGAGCTGAAGACGCTGGGCGAGCTGAACACGATCGCCAAGCGGCACAACGTGCAGACCATGATCGAGGGCCCGGGCCACGTCCCGATGCACAAGATCAAGGAGAACATCGACCTCCAGCAGGAGATCTGCGAGGAGGCGCCGTTCTACACGCTCGGCCCGCTGACCACGGACGTCGCGCCCGCCTACGACCACATCACCTCGGGCATCGGCGCCGCGATGATCGCCTGGTGGGGCACCGCGATGCTCTGCTACGTCACGCCCAAGGAGCACCTGGGCCTGCCGAACCGGGACGACGTGAAGACCGGCGTGATCACCTACAAGATCGCCGCTCACGCCGCTGACCTGGCCAAGGGCCACCCGGGCGCCCAGGAATGGGACGACGCCCTGTCGGACGCGCGGTTCGAGTTCCGCTGGGAGGACCAGTTCAACCTGGCCCTCGACCCGGACACGGCCCGCGAGTTCCACGACGAGACCCTTCCGGCCGAGCCCGCGAAGACCGCGCACTTCTGCTCGATGTGCGGTCCGAAGTTCTGCTCGATGAAGATCAGCAGAAGCATCACTGAGCAGTTCGGTGGCGACGACTCGGCCACGGACGAGGAAATCCAGGCGGGGATGCTCAGCAAGTCGGCGGAGTTCGCGGCCACAGGTAACCGGCTGTACCTCCCGCTGGCCGACTGAGCCCGACGAACCAAACCGGCCCGCGACCTCATGGGGGGAGTCGCGGGCCGGTGTTCGTCGTCGTGAGTGGATGTCGAACGGTTTCGGGACGCGCTGTACGGCTGACCGGCAAGTGCAAGACGCGAGTCTGTACGCCCCTTTCCCGTACGGCGCGGCCATACAGGAAGCGGCAACAGCACCGAAGAAGAGCAAGCGTAAGAAGGTGCTCTCGCTACTTGACGCGCTCGCACAGCAGTTGGACAACGAGAAGTTCGTTCTCTGTCTGACGCCGAAGAAGTAATCAGCGGTACCGTCAGAACTGCTCCATCGTAAGGCGGTTGCACCCGGAGTACGTCCGGAAGGGCCGGGGCGCGACCGCCGGCGTCCGGGAGCAGGACGTGTCCGGAAAACACGGACTTGATTGACCGGCCGGGAGCTCTTGCCCTGGAGTGCGCTCCAGCTCCTAGAGTGCGGGCGCATGACCATGCGATACCGAAATCTGGGCGGGACCGGCATCGAGGTGAGCGCGCACTGCCTCGGAACGATGATGTTCGGGGCAGTGGGGAACCCTGATCACGAGGAGTGCGGGCGGATCATCCATGCCGCGCTCGACCTGGGCATCAACTTCGTCGACACCGCGGACATGTACTCCGCCGGAGAGTCCGAGGTGATCGTCGGCAAGGCGCTCAAGGGGCGGCGCGACGACGTCGTGCTCGCCACGAAGGTCCACTTCCAGATGGGAGAGGGACGCAACCGCAGCGGTAATTCGCGGCGTTGGATCGTCCGGGCCGTGGAGGACAGTCTGCGGCGGCTGGACACCGACTGGATCGACCTCTACCAGGTGCACCGCCCGGACCACACGACCGATGTCGAGGAGACGCTGTCAGCCCTCGGCGACCTCGTCACGGCGGGGAAGATCCGCTCCTTCGGGTGTTCGACCTTCCCCGCCGAGGAGCTGGTCGAGGCCCATCACGTCGCCGAGCGGCGGGCGCTGCACCGCTTCCGGACCGAGCAGCCGCCGTATTCGATCCTGGCGCGGGGGATCGAGGCCGACGTCCTGCCGGTCGCCCGCCGCTACGGGATGGGCGTGCTGACCTGGAGTCCGCTGGCCTCGGGCTTCCTGAGCGGGAAGCAACGGCTCGGCCGGCCCGTCGACCTGACCTCGGGGCGGGCGGCGCTGAACCCGGCGCGCTTCGATCCGGCGATTCCCGGCAACGTCGCCAAGCTGGAGGCCGTGGAGCAGCTCGTCGCGCTGGCCGAGGAGACCGGCTGCACCCTGCCGGAGCTGGCGGTCGCCTTCCCCGTCGCGCACCCCGCGGTCACCTCGGTGATCATCGGCCCGCGGACCATGGAACAGATGGAGTCCCTGGTCAAGGGGGCCGGTCTGGTGCTCGACGACGCGGTGCTGGACCGGATCGACGAGATCGTCGCACCGGGCGTGAACCTCTACCACCCGGACGGTGTCTGGCGCGCTCCGGCCCTGACGGACGCCTCTCAGCGGCGACGGGCGCTGCACGACCGGGCCGCGGGGTAGCCGGGCGCGCCCGCCGTCGGACACCCGTTGCCGGGCACCTGGCATCCGGCGCGTGGTTTCACGTGAAACATCGGCGGGTGCGGTCCCCGGAGCCGGTCTACTCCGGCTCGTGCTCGGGGCCGCCGAAGTCGGGGCTGGTGAAGTCCGGCGGCGTGTAGCCGGGCCGGGGGCCCTGTGAGCGTGGTCCCGGGCTGGTGAAGTCGGGCCGGGTGTATCCGAGATTGGGGATGCGCCCGGCCCCCGGCGTGCGGGGCACGGGGTAGCCGGTCCCGGCACTGGGGTCGGCGAGCGCGTCGCGCAGGAAGGGCATGATGCCCCGCTCCAGCAGTGCGTTGCGCCAGGCCTCGCGGGCCCGGGAGAGCTCGTCGGGTATCGGCACGGCCTCCTCGGCCGCCACCTCCGTCGAGCTGTTGCGTATCGCCGTCACGAGGAGCCCGATGACCGCGAAGAGCAGGGCGGCCACGGTCAGCCCGCCGAAGAGCCAGCCCGCCGTCAACATCGTCCTGGCGAAGGCCGGTTCGGGATCGATCATCTTCAGGCTGTAGCCCACCAGCAGGAAGATCAGCATGGCGGTGCCCGCCAGGACGGGCGCGAGGACGGCGATCACGGCGCTCGCGCCGGCCCCGTCCCCCTGGTCGGTGTCGTCCTCGATGCTGCTCACGGAGGCGGTCAGGGCCTCTTCGCGCAGTTCCTCGCGGATCTTGACGTAGTGGTCGTACTCGGCGGCGGCGGCCGCGGTGAGCAGCGCGCTGGCGCTCAGCGCCATCGTGCGCAACTGTTCGGCGTTCAGACGTTCGCCGAGAGTGGCGAGTTCGGGCCGTTCGTCCGCCGTGCGCAGCGCCTCGTCGAGGAGCCGGTCGAACTCGGGTCGGTCTTCGGTCAGCAGGTGCGGAGCGCTGGTCATGTGCATCCCCCTGTGCTCCGTACAAGCCGGTATGCCCGCGTAGACCCGGGCGCCGGCACAAACGGAGGAGAGCCTGCTACGGATAGAGCGATGGTAGAGCGCCCCTGCCACGCGGTGACAGGGGCTTTGCTGAAATACCCCGCTCCGAGAACGCTCAGTCGCTCAGAGGTAGTTGAACGACGAGCAGCTTGCCCTCCATGGTCACGCCGCCGTCCATCGCGATGGCCAGGCCGTCCGCGTACACGTGCGGCCCGTCGACGGCCTCCGGTCCGTGGGACTCGTCGCCGTCCTCGGTGCCCACCTCGCCGAGCAGGTAGGGGATCGGGCTGTGGCCGTGGACGACGCGTCCGCCGCCGTAGGTGCCGAGGAGTTCCCGTACGGCTCCGGGGCCGGTCTCCTCGTCGCGGAAGGCGAAGCGCTTGGTGAACTTCCTGAAGAGGTCCCACGTGATGTCTGCGTCATGGCGGTTGAGCAGTTCGTGGATGGTGTCGTTGACGTCCTCGATGGAGTCGCCGTAGTCGAGGTAGGCGGTGGTGTCGGAGTGCAGCAGCAGGTGTCCGTCCGCCAGGGTGGCCGCGTCGAGCCGGGACATCCACTGGAGGTGCACGTCCTCCAGCCGGTCCATGTCGGTGCGCTGGCCGCCGTTGAGGAGCCAGGCGGCCTGGAAGGTGGCGGTGCCCGCGCCGGAGTGGATCGGGGTGTCGCCGAACCGCTTGGCGCCGATGAGCAGGAGTTCGTGGTTGCCCATCAGGGCCTTGCAGTAGCCGCCGGCGGCGGCGGCCTCGGCGGACAGCCGCATGACGAGGTCGATGACGCCGATGCCGTCGGGGCCGCGGTCGGTGAAGTCGCCGAGGAACCAGAGCCGGGCGTTCCCGGCGGACCAGTGGTGGTCGGCGTCGATCAGGTCCTGGGCCCGGAGTTCCGTGACGAGCTCGTCGAGGTAGCCGTGGACGTCGCCGACGACGTACAGGGGACCGGGACCGGCGGCCGGGGCGTCCTGGGGGACGTAGTGGACCTGGACGGTGTCACCGGGCCCGCCGGAGACGGCGCCGCGCCCGATGACGGGCAGGTCGCGCCGCGTGGGCGTGTAGCCGTCGTCCGCGGCGTCCGCGTCGGGGAACTCCGCGTGGGCGGAGGGCCGCTGGTGCGGGACGGCCTGCGTCTCGGGGTAGGCGACGGGGCCGACCGCCGGGGGCCCTGCGGGCTCCGGAGGGTACCCGGGCCGTGGGTCCGCGGGCGTGCCTTCGGCGTAGTACGCGGGGTACTCGCCGTAGACCGGGTTTTCGCCGGGCAGTCCGGCGGACACGGCGTACGGTGCGGGTTCGGAGACCGGCACCCGGAAGTCCCGCAGCGTGTCCGTCCGCATCGCGGGTCCCTGACCGGCCCCCTGAGTCATCGACCCCTCCACCACCGTCGCGCTGCCGTACACCTGCGGACCCTCCTGCCTCCTGGGCGGAGGGTCCGTGATGTCGTGCGCCCATCATAGGAATGCGGCTCGCGCTCTGTGACGCACCAGGGGTGGTGAATCCTGTCCGGAGCCGATCCTTCCTGCTGTTTTCTCCCTATATGGGTGTTGCGGAATCCTCGGCGGGGCCGTCGGCCACGTCGTTGGGGTGGGTGTGGCGGTCAGTCCTGGGCCGGTGAACGGGGCGGGCTGACGGTGGTGCGGGGTGTCCTGCGCTGCGAGGAGGTGCGGATGATCAGCTCGGTCGGGACGACCTGTTCCACGGGGCGTCCGGTGTCGACCCCCTCGATCGCGTCGATCAGCAACTGCACGACGGCGGTGCCGATCCGGCGGGGTTTGAGGGAGAGGGTTGTGATGGGCGGTTCGGTGTTGGCGTAGACGGTGGACTCGCTGCAGCACACGAGGAGCAGGTCCTCGGGCACGCGCAGGCCGTAGCGCCGGGCGGCGGCGAGGAGGTCGGTTCCGTTGGGGTCGAACAGCCCGTAGACGGCGTCCGGCCGGTCGGGCCGGGCGAGGAGGCGGTCGGCGGCTACGGCGCCGGCGCACGGGTCGTGGGCAGGGTAGGACTCGTAGACGGGATCCTGGCCGACGCGTTCGCACCAGTTCAGGTAGGCGGTCGTGGAGAGCCGGGTGTAGGTGTCGGTGGTGGTGCCGGTCAGCAGCCCGATGCGGCGGGCGCCGGCGGCGGCGAGGTGGTCGAGCAGGCCCAGGACGGCGGCCTCGTGGTCGTTGTCGACCCACGCGGTGACGGGGAGGGTACCTGCGGGGCGGCCGTCGGAGACCACGGGAAGGCCCTGGCGGACCAGCTCGCTGACGACCGGGTCGTGGTCGGAGGGGTCGATCACGACGGTGCCGTCGAGGGCCACGTTGGACCAGACGTCGTGTCGTGAGGTGGCGGGGAGGATGACGAGGGCGTAGCCACGGGCCAGCGCGGCGGAGGTGGCGGCCCGTGCCATCTCGGCGAAGTACGCGAATTCGGTGAAGGTGAAAGGTTCATCCCCGTACGTGGTCACGGTCAGGCCGATGAGGCCGGACTTGCCGGTACGGAGGGTTCGGGCCGCCGCGGAAGGGCGGTAGCCCAGCCGGTCGGCGACCTCGCGGACGTGGCGGCGGGTGGCGTCCGGCAGCCGCCCCTTGCCATTGAGCGCGTCGGAGACGGTTGTGATGGAGACGCCCGCCGCGGCGGCCACGTCTCGGATGCCGGCCCGGCCCTGTCGGCCGCCGACCCGCCGGGTGCTCTCGGTCCGGCTCACCTGATGCTTCCCTGCTGCTGTCATGGCGAGCCGATATTAGGGCTCTGAGGGGTGGGCGGTCCGGGTGCATATGCACGCGTTGACAGGCACGTTTCTGCATGGTTCGCCACCCTCAATGACCTTGGAATTGAAGGTTTTTGGTGGCTCAAGGTGATGGTGAGGCTTGTCGGCGGGTAGGAGCATGCCAAAACGGAGCTGCTTCCGGCCGCTCTCAACTCACCTGCACGAGGGACGCGCGCCACGGCGCGGGCCACCGGCGCGCGCATATATGCGCGCGCTCCCCCAGTGTTCCTGGCGCCCGCCATTCTCGGATCGGCGGAATCCTCATAAGGTGAGCAGTATTGAGTCGACGGAGAGGTCGGCGGGACGGTCGAGGAGGACCTGCGGTGAGCGAGAAGAGCCCGAAGCTGCGCGCCGAGCTGGACGGCATTCCCACCTACAAGCCCGGCAAGCCCGCGGCCGGGGGCGGGGCCGTCGCGTTCAAGCTGTCCTCGAACGAGAACCCGTATCCGCCCCTGCCGGGGGTGCTGGAGAGCGCGGTCGCCGCCGCGGGCCGGTTCAACCGCTACCCCGACATGGCGTGCACCGGTCTGGTGAACGAGCTGGCGGAGCGCTTCGGGGTGCCGGTCGAGCACATCGCCACGGGCACCGGCTCCGTGGGCGTGGCCCAGTCGCTGATCCAGTCGACGGCCGGCCCCGGCGACGAGGTCATCTACGCCTGGCGGTCCTTCGAGGCGTACCCGATCATCACGCAGATCTCGGGCGCGACGTCCGTACAGGTCCCGCTGACCGACGGCGACGTGCACGACCTGGACGCGATGGCCGCGGCGATCACCGACCGGACCCGGCTGATTTTCGTCTGCAACCCCAACAACCCCACCGGTACCGCGGTGCGCCGTGCCGAGCTGGAGCGGTTCCTGGACCGGGTTCCCTCGGACGTCCTGGTGGTGCTGGACGAGGCGTACCGCGAGTTCGTGCGCGACACCGATGTTCCGGACGGCATCGAGCTCTACCGCGACCGCCCCAACGTCGCCGTGCTGCGCACGTTCTCCAAGGCGTACGGCCTCGCCGGGCTGCGCGTCGGCTTCGCGGTGGCGCACGAGCCGGTGGCCGCCGCGCTGCGCAAGACGGCGGTGCCCTTCGGCGTGAGCCAGCTCGCGCAGGACGCGGCCGTGGCCTCGCTGCGGGCGGAGGACGAGCTGATGGGCCGGGTCGGGTCTCTGGTGGGCGAGCGCGCGCGGGTTCACGCCACGCTGCTGGCCCAGGGCTGGACGGTCGTCCCGGACACGCAGGCCAACTTCGTGTGGATGCGGCTGGGGGAGCGGACGACGGAGTTCGCGGCGGCCTGCGAGAAGGCCGGTGTGGTGGTCCGGCCCTTCGCGGGCGAGGGCCTGCGGGTCACGATCGGTGAGACCGAGGCGAACGACCTCTTCCTGCACACGGCGGCGGCGTTCTTCAAGGAGCTGTAAGGAACGGCGGGAGCGGTGGGGGACCTCGGGGAGCCGGGGTCCTCAGACCAGTTCCACGCGGATGGGGTCGCCGTCGCGGATGGTGGCCAGGAGGCGGGGGTCGCCGTCGAACGAGCCGAGCACGTTGCAGGGGCTCGCCAGGCGGCTCTCGTCTCCGCGCGATATGGGCGTGGGGCCGTAAGGGAGCGCGAGTGCGTCGCCCTCGGTCCAGAACGCGACCGTGCCGGGCTCGACGACCTGCCGGGCGTCGTCCTCCAGGGCCACGGAGACGCCGGTGTCGAAGTAGACCTCTTCGCCCCAGGTGTTCGCGGAGGCCGAAATCGGCAGGGCCGCGGCCAGCGCCTTGCTGGTCGGGGTGTCGTCGAGGGTGGCGGTGAGCAGGCCCGCAGGCCATGAGATTCGAATCTGCATGGCCACATTCAACAATCTGTTGAATTTTCTGGCTAGAGGGACCCCGGCTGAAAGCCGTCGAAACGGGTGCGCCATAATGCTTGTGAATGTGAACGCGTTCACAAGCGTGTCCTGCTTCCTCCCGTTATAGGAGGAACCCGCCAGGCAGACTGCCCGCTGTGACCACGGCGACGACAAGGAGAAGACGACGTGGACCTAGCTTTGGCGCCTGAAACATTGGCGCGCTGGCAGTTCGGCATCACCACCGTCTACCACTTCCTCTTCGTTCCGCTCACGATCTCGCTGGCCGCGCTCACCGCCGGCCTGCAGACCGCCTGGGTGCGCACGGAGAAGGAGAAGTACCTCAGGGCCACGAAGTTCTGGGGCAAGCTTTTCTTGATCAATATCGCGATGGGTGTCGTCACCGGCATCGTCCAGGAGTTCCAGTTCGGCATGAACTGGTCCGACTACTCGCGATTCGTCGGCGACATCTTCGGCGCGCCGCTGGCCTTCGAGGCGCTGATCGCCTTCTTCTTCGAGTCGACCTTCATCGGCTTGTGGATCTTCGGCTGGGACAAGCTGCCGAAGAAGATCCACCTGGCCTGCATCTGGATGGTCTCCATCGGCACGGTCCTGTCCGCCTACTTCATCCTGGCGGCCAATTCCTGGATGCAGCACCCGGTCGGGTACCGCATCAACGAGGAGCGGGGCCGGGCGGAGCTCACGGACTTCTGGAAGGTCCTCACGCAGGACACCGCGCTCACCCAGTTCTTTCACACCATCACGGCCGCCTTCCTGGTCGGTGGCGCGTTCATGGTCGGCATCGCCGCCTTCCATCTCGCGCGCAAGAAGCACATCCCCGTGATGCGCAGCTCGCTGAGGCTCGGCCTGGTCGTCATGATCATCGCTGGTCTCGGCACGGCCATCAGCGGCGACATGCTCGGCAAGGTCATGTTCAAGCAGCAGCCCATGAAGATGGCAGCCGCCGAAGCCCTCTGGGACGGCGAGGCCCCCGCCCCCTTCTCCGTCTTCGCCTACGGCGACGTCGAGAAGGGCCACAACAAGGTGGCCATAGAGATCCCGGGCCTGCTGTCCTTCCTCGCCAACAACGACTTCACCTCCTTCGTCCCGGGCATCAACGACGTCAACAAGTCCGAGCAGGAGAAGTACGGCCCCGGCGACTACCGGCCCAACATCCCCGTCGCCTACTGGAGCTTCCGCTGGATGATCGGCTTCGGCATGGCCTCCCTCGGGATCGGCATGCTGGGGCTGTGGCTGACCCGCAAGCGCTTCCTGCTGCCGCAGGCCCTGCGCACCGGTGAGGACGAGGTGCCCCATCTCGTCCTCTTCAAGAAGGCGCTCAGCCCCCGGTGGGCCCGGATGTACTGGCTCGTCGCGCTCTGGACCATGTGCTTCCCGCTCATCGCCAACTCCTGGGGCTGGATCTTCACCGAGATGGGCCGGCAGCCCTGGGTGGTCTACGGCGTCCTGCGCACCCGTGACGCGGTCTCGCCGGGCGTTTCCCAGGGCGAGGTGCTCACCTCGATGATCGGCTTCACCCTGCTCTACGCCGTGCTCGCGGTGATCGAGGTCAGGCTCCTCGTGAAATACGTCAAGGCCGGTCCCCCGGAACTCACCGAGGACGACCTCAACCCGCCCACCAGGATCGGCGGGGACGACAAGAACCCCGACCGGCCGATGGCCTTCTCGTACTGAGGCTGAGGAGACCACACCATGGAACTTCACGACGTCTGGTTCGTACTGATCGCCGTCCTGTGGACCGGCTACTTCTTCCTGGAGGGCTTCGACTTCGGAATCGGTGTCCTGACCAAGCTGCTCGCACGCGACCGCAAGGAGCGGCGGGTCCTGATCAACACGATCGGACCCGTCTGGGACGGCAACGAGGTCTGGCTGCTCACGGCGGGCGGCGCCACCTTCGCCGCCTTCCCGGAGTGGTACGCCACCCTCTTCTCCGGCTTCTACCTGCCCCTGCTGCTCATCCTGATCTGCCTCATCATCCGGGGTGTCTCCTTCGAGTACCGCCACAAGCGGCCCGAGGAAAGGTGGCAGACCAACTGGGAACACGCGATCTTCTGGACCTCGCTGATCCCCGCGTTCCTGTGGGGCGTGGCCTTCGCCAACATGGTGCGCGGAGTGAAGATCGACCAGGACATGGAGTACGTCGGCAGCCTCTTCGACCTGCTCAACGTCTACTCGATCCTCGGCGGTCTGGTCACCCTCACCCTCTTCACCTTCCACGGAGCGGTCTTCGCCTCGCTGAAGACCCTCGGGGACATCCGGGACCGCTCGCGTGCGCTGGCGACCCGGCTGGGCGTGGTGACGGCCGTGCTGGCCCTCGTCTTCCTGACCTGGACCCAGGTCTCGCGCGGTGACGGCTGGAGCCTGATCGCCATGGCCGTCGCCGTGGTGGCGCTGGTCGCGGCCCTCGGCTGCAACCTGGCCGGCCGGGAGGGCTGGTCGTTCGCCCTGTCGGGGATCACCATCGCGGCGGCCGTCGCGATGCTCTTCCTGGCGCTGTTCCCGAACGTCATGCCGTCCTCGCTGAACGACGCCTGGAGCCTCACGGTCACCAACGCCTCGTCCACCCCGTACACGCTGAAGATCATGACTTGGTGCGCGGGCATCACCGCCCCGCTCGTCATGCTCTACCAGGGCTGGACCTACTGGGTGTTCCGCAAGCGCATCGGTACGCAGCACATCGCCGACGCGCACTGACCCCGCGCCCGGTTCCCGGGCCGCCCGTATCCGACGGACGGCTCGGGGGACCGGTTCCTGCCTGACCCTGCCGAGGGGATGTTTCACGTGAAACCGATCGACCCGCGCCTGCTGCGGTACGCCCGCTCCACCCGCCTCTTCCTCGGGGCGGTGGTCGCCCTGGGGCTCGCCGGGGCCGGGCTGGTGGTCGGTCAGGCGATGCTCATCGCCGAGATCGTGGTCGGCGCCTTCGAGGAGGGGCTCGACGGAGGGGCGCTGCGGACGCCCCTGCTGCTGCTCGCGGCGGTGGCGCTGGGACGCGGGCTGGTCGCCTGGCTCACGGAGCTCGCCGCGCACCGGGCCAGTGCGGCGGTCAAGTCGGAGCTGCGGGGCCGGCTGCTGGAACGGGCCGCGGACCTCGGGCCGGGGCGGCTCGACGGTCACCGGACGGGTTCGCTGGTGGCGCTGGCCACCCGGGGCGTGGACGCGCTCGACGACTACTTCTCCCGCTACCTGCCCCAGCTGGGGCTCGCGGTGGTGGTCCCGGTGGCGGTCCTCGCCCGGATCGTCACCGAGGACTGGGTGTCGGCGGCCATCATCGTGGTCACCCTGCCGCTGATCCCGCTGTTCATGA
Organism: Streptomyces sp. AB3(2024); assembly: GCF_041862025.1. Lineage (NCBI taxonomy): Bacteria > Bacillati > Actinomycetota > Actinomycetes > Kitasatosporales > Streptomycetaceae > Streptomyces > Streptomyces sp. AB3(2024). The sequence goes on along the minus strand of NZ_JBGWAB010000001.1, from coordinate 6,830 downwards.
TCCTGATCGGTATGGCCACGCAGAGCCGGATGGACCGCCAGTGGCGGCTGCTGTCCCGGCTCTCGGGGCACTTCCTGGACGTCGTGTCGGGGCTCCCGACGCTCAAGGTCTTCGGCCGGGCCAAGGCGCAGGCCGAGTCGATCCGCTCGATCACCGACGACTACCGCCGGGCCACGATGCGCACGCTGCGCATCGCCTTCCTCTCCTCGTTCGCGCTGGAGCTGCTCGCCACGCTTTCGGTCGCGCTGGTCGCGGTCACCATCGGCATGCGGCTCGTGCACGGGGAGCTCGACCTGTACACCGGTCTGGTGATCCTGATCCTGGCGCCGGAGGCGTACCTGCCGCTGCGGCAGGTCGGGGCGCAGTACCACGCGGCCGCCGAGGGGCTGGCCGCCGCGGAGCAGATCTTCGAGGTGCTGGAGACCCCCGCCCCCGCGCCGGGCGGCGGGGCGCCGGTGCCCGCCGACGGACTGCGGATCGAGTTCGACGCGGTCGAGGTCCGCTACGAGGGGCGGAGCGCGAGCTCGCCCGGACCGGTGTCGTTCGCCGTCGCGCCGGGCGAGTGCGTGGCCCTCACCGGGCCCAGCGGGGCGGGCAAGTCCACCCTGCTCCATGTGCTGTTGGGCTTCGTGACGCCGACCGGCGGGCGGGTCCGGATCGGGGACGCGGACCTGGGCGCGCTCTCCCTGGAGCAGTGGCGGGAGCGGGTGGCCTGGGTGCCGCAGCGCCCGCACCTGTTCGCGGGGACGATCGCCGAGAACGTACGGCTGGCCCGCCCCGGGGCGTCCGACGAGGCCGTCGAGGCCGCGCTGCGCGACGCCGGGGCGTGGGAGTTCGTGTCGGCCCTGCCGGGCGGGGCGCGGACCCCGCTCGGTGAGGGCGGGGTGGGCCTGTCCGCCGGCCAGCGCCAGCGACTGGCCCTGGCCCGGGCGTTCCTCGCGGACCGGCCGGTGCTGCTGCTGGACGAACCGACGGCCGCCCTGGACGGTGGGACCGAGGCCGCCGTGGTGGAGGCCGTACGCCGTCTCGCGGTCGGCCGGACCGTGTTGCTGGTGGTGCACCGGCCGGCGTTGCTGGCCGTGGCCGACCGGGTGGTGCGGGTGGGCGAGGGAGCTCCGGTCCTGCCCGCGGACCGGGTCCCGGCGGTCGTGAGCGCCCCGCGGGGTCCGGTGGCGGCCGATCCCGGGGAGTGGATCCTGGGTGCGGCGTCCGAGGGGGACGCGGTCGCCGGGGGTGGCGACACCGGCGGCGGTGACCCGCTGCGCCGGGTGCGGGCGGTGGCGTCGGCGTGGCAGGGCCGCTTCCGGCGAGGGCTGCTGCTGGGTGCGCTGGCCGTCGGCTGCAGCGTCGGCCTGATGGCCGTGTCCGGGTGGCTGATCTCCCGGGCCTCGCAGCAGCCGCCGGTGATGTACCTGATGGTGGCCGTCACGGCAACGCGTGCCTTCGGTATCGGGCGGGCCGTCTTCCGCTACGCCGAGCGGCTCGTGTCGCACGACGCCGTGCTGCGGATGCTCGCGGATCTGCGGGTCGCGGTGTACCGCCGGCTGGAGCGGATCGCGCCCGCCGGACTGCGGGAGCAGCGACGCGGGGACCTGCTGTCGCGGCTGGTCGCGGACGCCGACGCCCTGCAGGACTACTGGCTGCGCTGGCTGCTGCCGGTCGGCACCGCGGTACTGGTCGGCACCGGGTCGGTGGCGTTCACCGCCTGGCTGCTGCCCGAGGCCGGGGCCGTGCTCGCGGTCGGGCTGTTCCTGGCCGGCGTGGTGGTGCCGCTGGTCAGCGGGGCCTGCTCGCGGGCCGCGGAGCGGCGGCTGGCACCCGCGCGGGGCGAGCTCGCCACCCGGGTGGCCGACCTGCTGACCGGGACCGCCGAGCTCACCGTCGCCGGAGCCCTGGCCGACCGGAAGGGGCGGGCGCGGGAGAGTGACGGCGTGTTGACCCGGATCGCCTCCCGCGGGGCCGCCGCCACCGGACTCGGCAGCGGGCTGTCAGCGCTGGTGTGCGGGCTCACGGTGGTGTGCGCGGCCCTCGCGGGCGCGGGGGCCGTCGCCTCGGGACGGCTGTCCGCAGTGGCCATGGCGGTGGTGGTGCTCACCCCGCTCGCCGCCTTCGAGGCGGTCAGCGGGCTGCCGCTGGCGGTCCAGTACCGCCAGCGGGTGCGCCGTAGCGCGGAGCGGGTCTACGAGGTCATCGACGCGCCCGTGCCGGTCACGGAGCCCGCGGAGCCGGCCGAGCCGGCTGCCTCGCCCTTCCCGCTGCGGCTGACCGGGCTGGCCGCCCGTCACCCGGGCCAGGAGCGGGACGCGCTGCACGGGCTGGACCTGACCCTGGAAGCGGGGCGGCGCATCGCGGTCGTCGGGCCCTCGGGCTCGGGCAAGACCACCCTGGCCCAGCTCCTGCTGCGGTTCCTGGACCAGCGCGAGGGCGGGTACACCCTGGGCGGTGTCGACGCGCGCACCCTGGACGGCGACGACGTACGCCGCTTCGTGGGCCTGTGCGCCCAGGACGCGCACCTCTTCGACAGCTCGGTCCGCGAGAACCTGCGCCTGGCCCGGACCGGGGCGAGCGAGGAGGAACTGCGCGAGGCCCTCGCCGCGGCCCGGCTGCTGGAGTGGGCGGACGGGCTGCCGGACGGGCTGGACACCCTGGTCGGCGAGCACGGGGAGCGGATCTCCGGGGGACAGCGCCAGCGGCTGGCCCTGGCGCGGGCGCTGCTGGCGGACTTCCCGGTGCTGGTGCTGGACGAGCCGGCCGAACACCTGGACCTGGCGACCGCGGACGCCCTGACGTCGGATCTGCTGGCGGCGACCGAGGGCCGGACCACTGTGCTGATCACGCACCGGCTGGCCGGGCTGGAGGCGGTGGACGAGGTCCTCGTTCTCGACCGGGGAACAGTCGTCCAGCGGGGTGCCTACGCCGAGCTGGCGGCGGTCGAGGGTCCGCTGCGCGGGCTCCTGGAACGGGAACGGGAGGCGGACGGGGCGCTGGCCGAGTTTCACCTTGCTGACTTTCCCTCCTAAACGGGACTAACTACTCTCAAGGGCATGTCAGCGCAGGAGTCTCAGGAACCACCGGACCCGACACGGGGAACGCCGGACCCGTTGGAGGCCGCCACCCGGGCCACCCGGAGTCTGCAGGGGCTGTCCACCGAGCTGACCGCCCGGGTCCCCCAACTCCTGGAGGCCATGCGCTCGGTCGGTACCGGGCTCGAACTGCACTCCACGCTCGACCGCATCTGTGAGACGGCCGCCGAGCTCGCCGACGCCCGCTACGCGGCGATCGGCGTCGTCGACGTCGAGGGCCGTGGTCTTTCGGACTTCGTCACCTACGGCGTCAGCGCCGAGCTGGCGCGGACGATCGGGAACCGTCCGGACGGGCAGCGGGGGCTGCTCGGTGCGCTGATCTCCCACCCGGACACGGTGCGCCTCGCCGATCTGACGAAGGATCCGAGGTCGGCGGGGTTCCCCGCACACCACCCGCCCATGAAGACCTTCCTCGGGGTGCCCATCCGGGTCCAGGGCGAGATCTTCGGCAACCTCTACCTCGCCGAGAAGAACGGCGGCGGCGAGTTCACCGACTACGACGTCCACATGGTCCGGGTGCTGGCCACCGAGGCGGGCATCGCCATCGGCAACGCCCGGCTGTACGAGGCCGCCACCCAGCGCGAGCGGTGGATCGACGGGTCGGTGGCCGTCACCACCGCCCTGCTGTCGGGCGGGGACGCGGACGACGCCCTCGCGGTGGTGGCCGAACAGGCCCGCCGACTGGCCGACTCCGCCGCGGGGATCGTGATGCTGCCCGCGGAGGAGGGCGGGATGGAGATCGTGGCCGTCTCCGCCGAGAACCCGGCCACCTCGCTCGGCGTGGTCATCCCGGCGGAGAGCCCGGTGGTGGACAGGCTGCTGCGCGGTGAGCCCGTGTTCGTGGAGGACGCCGCCGGCGACCCGCGCATGATCAGTCGGTTCACCAGCCAGTACGGGCCCTGCATGATGCTCCCCCTGCACAGCGGTGGCCGGGTCCTGGGCGCCCTGGTCACCCCCAGGGCCCGCGGCAAGAGACCGTTCACCGAGGCCGAACGGACCCTGGCCACGCAGTTCGCCTCGCAGGCCGCGCTCGCGCTGATGATGGCCGAGGCGCAGCGCGACCGGGAGCGGCTCGCGGTGTTCGAGGACCGCGACCGGATCGCCCGCGACCTGCACGATCTGGTCATCCAGCGGTTGTTCGCCACGGGGATGATGCTGGAGGGGGCCCAGCGGCGGTCCATCGTTCCGGAGGTCCGTGACGGGGTGGGCAAGGCCGTGGACGAGCTGGACGTGACGATCCAGGAGATCCGGACCGCGATCTTCGCGCTCCAGCAGGGTCCGGCGGAGGCCCCCTCAGGGCTGCGCACCCGGGTACTGAGGGAGATCAACATGGCTGCCGTGCCGCTGGGCTTCAAGCCGGCGCACCGGTTCCTGGGCCCGATCGACGCGGTCGTCGGCGAACTGGTCGGCAAGAACCTGATCGCGGCCCTGCGCGAGGCCCTGTCGAACGCCTTCCGGCACGCGGAGGCCTCCCGCATCGAGGTGGTGCTCGATTCCACCGTCACCCTGGACGACGGCCGGCCCGGAGTGCGCCTGGAGGTCGCGGACGACGGGGTGGGCATCGCGGAGGGCGGACGGCGCAGCGGCCTGCGCAACCTGCGCCGCAGGGCCGAGTCGCTGGGGGGCACCAGCTTCTACGGGCCCGGCATCGGCGAGGACGGCGGCGGGACGACCCTGGTGTGGGAGGCCCCGCTCTAGTGCTGTGGCCGGAAAGGTTTACCCCGCGGAGCGTTCGGCGAGGATGCGTTCGATGACGACGGCGACCCCGTCCTCGTTGTTGGCGACCGTACGGCCCGACGCGGCCGCGATCACGTCCGGATGGGCGTTGCCCATCGCGTACGAGGTGCCTGCCCAGCGGAGCATCTCCACGTCGTTCGGCATGTCGCCGAACGCGACCACCTCGGCGGGCGAGATACCGCGCTCGGCGCAGCACCGGGCCAGGGTACTGGCCTTGGACACGCCGAGCCCGCTGATCTCCAGCAGGGCGGTCGGGCTGGAGCGGGTGATCGAGGCGTAGGCGCCGGCGGCCGAGCGGGCCAGGGCGAGGAACTCGTCCGGTGCCAGTTCGGCGTGGTGGGCGAGCAGCTTCAGCACGGGCGCCGCCGTGTCCTCGGGCTCCTCGTGCAGCAGCTTCTCGGCGGTGGCGACCGTGGCGCCCGGGCACTCGAAGAACGGCGGATAGGCCGGCTCGTAGTTGATGCCGGTGGTCCGCTCGACCGCGAAGGAGGTATCGGGGGCGGCCTTCCGCAGGGCTTGCACGACCGTCAGTGCGGTGGCCCGGGGCAGCTCCCTGACCTGCACGAACTCCCGGTCGGCGTGGAGATCGACGACGGCCGCGCCGTTCGCGCAGATCGCCAGGCCGTGGCCGTGGACGTGATCGCTGACCACGTCCATCCAGCGGGCCGGGCGGCCGGTGACGAAGAAGACCTCGATCCCGGCCTCCTCGGCGGCGGCGAGCGCGGCGACGGTGCGGTGCGAGACGGATTTGTCGTCGCGCAGCAGGGTTCCGTCGAGGTCGGTGGCGATGAGCCGGGTCACGGGGGTTGGCCCGTCCGGGCGCTGGGGAGCCGAGGTCACCGCTCCATCTTCGCCCATGGTCCCCGGCGCCCAGGCCAGATGGTGCGCAGATGTTTCACGTGAAACACGGCGGCGGGGACCTGGAGTGGCGGGGCGCGTGGTGCGGAATGTGCGGTTGGTGTGGAGGCGCCCGTAGGCTCGAACGCATGAGTCTGCGTCTGAGCACTGTCATCCTCCCGGTCCGTCCTTGGCACGAGGGCGGGCGTGACCAGTGGGAGCGGGCCGAGCGGCTCGGGTTCCGCACCGCTTACACCTATGACCACCTGACCTGGCGGACCTTCCGCGACGGCCCCTGGTACGCGGCCGTACCCACCCTGACCGCTGCCGCCGCCGTCACCGACCGGCTCCGGCTGGGCACGCTGGTGACCTCGCCGAACTTCCGGCACCCGGTGACCCTGGCCAAGGACCTGATGACGCTGGACGACGTCTCGGGCGGGCGCATCACGCTCGGCATCGGAGCGGGCGGCAACGGCTTCGACGCGGTGGCGCTGGGCCAGGAGGAGTGGAGCCCGCGCGAGCGGGCGGACCGCTTCGCCGAATTCGTGCCGCTGCTCGACCGGCTGCTGACGGAGAGCTCCCTGACCCACCACGGCACCTTCTACTCGGCCGTGGAGGCCCGCGCCATCCCCGGCTGCGTGCAGCGCCCGCGGCTGCCGTTCGCCGTGGCCGCGACCGGCCCGCGCGGGGTGAAGCTCGCCGCGAGCCACGGCCAGGCCTGGGTGACGGCCGGTGACCCGAAGGTCTTCGAGGGGACGCCCGAGCAGTCGCTGGAGGCCCTGCGCGGCCAGGTCGGCAAGCTGGAGAAGGCCCTGGCGGAGATCGGGCGCGAGTCCGACACCATCGAGAAGGTCCTGCTGACCGGCTTCACGCCGGAGCGCGGCACCATGCTGGAGTCGGTGGACGCGTTCGTCGACTTCGCGGGCCGTCACCGCGAGCTGGGCTTCACCGAGATCGTCATCCACGCCCCGATCCCGGACTCCGACTTCGCGGCCGACGAGGCCGTCTTCGAGCGGATCGCCACCGAGGCCCTCGCCCAGCTCGACGCCTGACGAGACCCTGCGGCCCGGGGGGGGGGGGGGGGGGGGGGGGGGGGGGGGGGGGGGGGGGGGGGGGGGGGGGGGGGGGGGGGGGGGGGGGGGGGGGGGGGGGGGGGGGGGGGGGGGGGGGGGG